>DATJFP010000093.1 GCA_035495615.1 Verrucomicrobiia bacterium
ATCTCATTGCCCTTCAGCTGGCTGGGATAACCTTTGCCGTTGAACCACTCGTGATGGTGCAGCACGAGCACCGCCTCTTCCTGGAGCAGCTTGATCGGCTTCAGGATCTTGTAGCCGAGATAAGGATGCTGCTTCATGGCCTCGTATTCCTGGAACGTGAGCTTGCCTTCCTTCAAAAGAACTTCGTCGGGAATGCACAATTTTCCGATGTCGTGGAGAAGCGTCGCGTGATAGAGCACTTCGGTTTCATCCAGCGTCATGCCCATGAGCTCGCCGACCTGCGCAGCGTAGCGGGCCGTGTTGGCCGAATGCCCGGCCGTCAGCTTGTCCTTGCTGTCGAGCGTGAGGATGAGAGCCCGCGAAGCGTCGAGGCAGGCGCGGTGCGCCAGGTCGCTCACCTCCGTGATGCGCCGCTGAAACTGCGTGATCTTGTCTTCGCTGATGGCCAGATGCGGAAAATCAGGGATGGCCGTGGGCACGATGTCGCGGTAGCGCGTGATGCGGTTGCGCCCGGCGACTTTGGCGCGCATCGCGGCCTGGCTCGCGAAGCTGAGCAGTTCGAAACGTTTCTGGATCGGATCTTCGGGAAATGACGACACGCCGATGCTGACGGTCAGCTGGATCTGTTCCGTCTCGGGGAAAAAAGTCTTCATGGAAAAAATCTTGTGCAGGCGGTCGGCCAGCTCGAGCGCCGCGGCATAGCCGGAATGCGGCATCAGCACCACGAACTCTTCGCCGCCGTAGCGCGCGATGACGTCGCTCATGCGGCAATTGTCGAAGAAGACTTTCGCGCATTCTTTCAGCAGCCGGTCGCCGGTCTGGAAGCCGTTTTTCTCGTTCACCTGCTTGAAATGGTCGAGGTCGATGAACACGCAGGATATCGGGTAATTGTAGCGGACGGCCGCGGAAAATTCTGTGTTAAGTCGCTCGTGAAGGAAGCTGTGATTGTAGATGCCCGTGGCTTCGTCCCGGTATTTGGATTCGTCGCCGATGGGGCGCGTGGGCACGTCCGGAATTTCCGGGGCCGCGCGCCGTTCGCTTTCCTGCGCGGACGGCATGTAATCCGTGAGCGCAAAGCGCGGGTGCGACATGCAGTACTTTTTATAAGAGCCGTCGAGAAGCGCCGCGAGGTCGTGAAACTGGCTTTCGTTTTTGATGATGAGGTCCGCGACGCCGTGGCGGATGGCTTCGCGCGCAATCGTGTCGTCACGCACGTCGGTCATGAGGACGAAGGGAAGTTCCATATGCACTTCGTGCATTTCCTTAAGGAGCTCGAGCCCGTCGCGGTCGTGGAGCCGGCTTTCTACGAGCAGCATCTGGTAGGGATTCTTGCGCAATTTCTGGAAAGCGTCGTGGACTTCGGAAGCCTGGTCGATTCGGAACAAATAAAGCGGATTGCTTTCGAGGCTTTTGCGGATCAAATAAAAATAGTTAGGGTCGTTCTCTACCACGAGCAGATAGATCTGCCGCTTCTTCCTTGAGTCCATCCCGCCCCCTTAAGGCCAAAGGCTCCGGAATTAGGGTCCAGAACACCCTTAAAAAAAAGTATACGTTTAGGTTTCCCACTTTACAAATCGGCGGCGTGATTCTAAGTCCATCCGTTGCCAGACTTTGGGAAAGGTAACTAACAATTTTTTCGGGGTTTGGCGTCAGCGGCGGGCTTGGGCGAGGGCTTTGACCAGCCCCTGGAGAGTATGTTCCCGGGCCTGGCAGAAGACTTTTTTCCCGGCCGAACGGAGGGTGCGGCTCGTGACGGGACCGATCGAGACAAAGCGGCTTTTCAGCCTGACCCCGGAACCTTTCAAGGCCTGGAAGAAATACGTGACCGTGGACGAGCTGGTAAAAACGACGTAGTCGATGCCGCCGTAGCGCAGCCACTGCTGCAGCTTTTTCGCGCCTTCCCGGCTGGGGAGCGTGCGGTAAGCGGTCACAGCCGTGATCTCGGCCCCCGCCTTGGCAAGTTCTTCCGCCAAAAATTCCGGCGCGATGTTCGTCCGGGGCAGCAGCATTTTTTGTCCCGCGAGCGGTCCGAGCGCGCGGAACGCCTTGACCAGCGCGCCGGAATGATACGGCACGGGCATGAGATCCGCTTTCACGCCGTGGCGCAGGAGCGAACGCCGAGTGGAATCGCCGATCACGGCAAAGCGCACGCCCGCGAGGGAGCGCACGTCCTTGCCCGCGGCCGCGAGCCTGCCGAAAAAAGATTCCACGCCATGCACGCTTGTGAAAAGCACCCAGTCGAACGAGCGGATCTGTTTCACGCAGCGGTCGAGCGGCGTCCAGCCCCGCGGCGGAAGGATCTCGATCGCGGGGAATTCCAACACGCGCGCGCCCTCGCGCTCGAGAAGACTTTTCAATTCCCCAGCCTGCGATCTCGCGCGCGTGACCACGATCGTTTTGCCGAACAACGGCTTGTGTTCGAACCAGGCAAGGCCGCGCCGCAGCTTCGCCACCGGGCCGATCACGGCGAGCGCGGGCGACTGGACGCCCAGGCGTTTCACTTTGGCCGCGATGTCCGCGAGCGTGCCTTCCACGGTCCGCTGTTCCGGAAGCGTGCCGCGCTCGATGACGGCGGCGGGCGTGGCCGCGGATTTTCCGCCGGCCCGCAGGTCGCGCGCGATGCCGAAAAGGTTTTTGACGGCCATGAACGAAACAAGCGTGCCGCGGAATTTTCCCAGCGCTTTCCAGTCCACGGCGCGCTCATTCTTCGCCGGATCTTCATGGCCGGTGACAAAAAGGACCTGCGACGACAGCGCGCGGTCCGTCACCGGAATGCCCGCGTAGGCCGGAACGCCGGTGCCCGCGCTCACGCCGGGAATGAATTCGAAAGGGATGTTTTTCTTTTTCAGGAAAAGCGCCTCTTCCCCGCCCCGGCCGAAAATCAGCGGGTCCCCGCCCTTCAAGCGCGCCACGCTTTTTCCCTGCGACGCGTATTTTCCGAGCAGGCGGTTGATCTGGTCCTGGGAAAGATAAGAAGATCCGCCTTCGCGGCCGAGCGGCAGATGCGGATGCTTCACGGCCGGAATCTTCCGGGCTTTGGGACAAAACTCCAAAAGCCCTGGATGCACGAGCCCGTCGTAGAGCACGACGTCCGCGCGTTCCAAAACTTCGCGGCCGCGAAGCGTGAGCAGCCCGGGATCGCCGGGACCCGCGCCCACGAAATAAACCCGGCCTTTGCGCGCTTTTTTCTTCATGGCTGCGAGCGCCTCAATTTCTCGATGATGGCGTCGCCGCCCTGATTGAGAAGCATGTCCGCGAGCCGCACCCCCGCCTGATGCGGATGATCGGCGGGTTCGGAGACGTGTGCTTCCACCGCTTTCAAACCGTCAGGCGAGAAAAGCGCGCCGCCGGCTTCGATCCTGCCGTTCTCGACACGGGTCCACATGCCGCACGGCAATTGGCAGCCGCCCTCGAGGTGGCGCAGGAAAGAGCGTTCGCATTGCAGGACAAGCGCGCTCGGAGCGTCATGCACGCCGCGCAAGGCCTCGTCCGCGAGCGCGTCCTTCTCCCGCGTCTCCACAAGAATAGCGCCCTGCCCCGGCGCGGGATAAAATTTTTGCGGGTCCAGCATTTCCGAAACCTTCTGCGTCAGGCCGATACGTTTCACGCCCGCGTAAGCGAGCACGATGGCCTCGTAATCGCCCCGCAGCATTTTGGCGATGCGCGTGTCCACATTGCCCTGGAGGTCCGGCACCTGGACGCCGGGGCAAAGCCGGATCACCTGCGCTTTGCGCCGCAGGGAGCTTGTGCCCACGCGCGCGCCGGCCTTGAGCTGGCGGAGTGTTTTCCCGTCGGGAGTCAGCACGCAGTCGCGCACATCCTCGCGCTCCAGCACCGCGCCCACTTTCAGGCCCGGCGGCAGGACCGCGGCCACGTCTTTGGCACTGTGCACGGCAAGGTCCACGCTTTTGCCCAGCAGCGCGTCTTCGATCTCACGGGTGAACACGCGCTTGGTTTCAAAAGGGTTCACGCTTCGCACGCCTTCGCGGTCGCCGCTGGTTTTGATCGTCACGATCTCCACGGAAAAATCCGGCGCGGTTTTCAGAACGAGGGTTTTCACGAGATTGGCTTGATATAAAGCAAGCGGGCTGCCGCGGGTGCCGATGCGTAATTTTTTTTCGCCCATGGGATGGCCCCGGTTGCGGAGTTACGGCTTGCGTTCGGAGTTTTCGGGCTTCGGTTCTTCGTGCGGGTCGAGATCGAAAAGGGAGCGGAGCGCTTCCAGGTAGCGTTTGACACCGCCGTTCTGGGAAGCTTCTTTGATTTTTTCGATCGGGGCATGCAGCAGCCGGGAGCGGATGTTGTCTTTGATTTTTCTTTTCCGCGCCTCATCCAGCCCGGATTCCCGGAGTCCGGAATCCAGCTCCCGCTCGATCAGCTGGTCGAGAAAAGTCTCGAAACGCTCGAGCGTGGGGCGGGCCTTGAGCTGTTCGAGCCAGCTCGAAAACGCGAGCACCGCGGCGCGCGTCAATTCCTCGGCGTCGCTCATCTGCTTGCGGCGCAGGTTGAGATTCGCGTCGGCCACGCCTTTGAGATCATCGATGTTGTAGAGGTAAACGTCGTCGATCGCATGCACGTGCGCGTCCACGTTGCGGGGCACCGCGATGTCGATGACGAAAAGCGGGCGGTGGCGCCGCGCGGCCATGACCTTGCGCACCTGGTCAGCCGTGATGAGCGGCTTGGCCGAGGCGGTCGACGTAATCAGGATGTCCACCGCGTTGAGCGCGCCGCTCCAATCCTCATGGCCGATGCGCTCCGCTCCGAATTCCGTGGCGACTTTTTCCCCGTGCTCGGCATCGCGGCTCGCCACATACACGATCTCGGCGCCGGAAGACTTGAGGTTACGCAGCGTGAGAAGCCCCATTTCCCCGGTGCCCACGACCATGACTTTTTCGCCGGCCAGCTTGCCGAAGATTTTTTCCGCGAGCTCGACTGCGACCGAGGGAATACTGACTGCGCCTTCGTTGATCTTGGTCTTGTGGCGCACGTCCTTGCCGATTTTCAGCGCCTTTTCCATCAGGCGGTAAAGCACCGAATGCGTGGTGCCTTCCTCGTTTGCCATGCGGAAGGCATCACGGAATTGGGAGAGGATTTCGTTTTCGCCGATGACGAGCGATTCCAGGCCGGCCGCGACGCGGAAGATATAGTGGATGGCGTCTTTACCGCTGCGCGTTTCCACGAACGGTGAAAACGTCTCGCGGCCTGCGCCGTGCACGGATTCCATGACGTTGTAGATCGTCTCTTCGGGGCAGGCCTCGAGTTCGGAATAACCGAAAAATTCCACGCGGTTGCAGGTGGAAAGGATGACGAGCTCGGACACGGCGGTAAAATCGCGCGAGGCGGCCAGCGCCGCGCGCAGCTTGTCCTTGTCAAAATGGATCTTCTCCCGAATTTCCACCGGGCAGCTCTTATGGTTGATGCCGAAAACAAAAAAACTCATGACTTCCTTTATTGATAATAGTGATGGCTGCCTTCGACAAAGCGCATGCCGAGAAACGTAACGATGACCATGCCGAACGCGACGAGACTGAAAACGATGACGCGTTTGCCGCGCATGGCGGAAACATAATGCTGGTAAAGCACCGCCGCGTAGCACAGGATCGTGGCGAGCGTGGCCAGCGTCTTGGGATCCGCGAGCCAGTATTGCCCGAACGCGGCCTTCGACCAGACAAAACCGATCGTAACCGCCGTGAAAAGAAGCGACGCGCCCCAAACCATGGGCTGAAAGATGAGTTTTTCCAGGGCTTCCAGCGCCGGAAGCTTGTGATAAAAACGGCCGTGATGCCTGGATTTCAGCTCATGCTGCTGGATGAGGTACAGCACGCCCGCCGCGAAAGAAATCGTGAAGCAGGCGTAGGCAAAAAAAGCGCTGACCACATGCAGGGCAAAATACGCGTCTTCCGGAACCTTGGCGGGCGCCGCGCCTTGACGGAAGCTGAGGCCGGCCAAGACTGAAAATGCGAGGAGAATGGGCGTCAGGATGAGCCCAAACGATTCATTCTGGATGCGCACGAAAAGGACCAGATACACGAAAGCAAGCGACCACGCGAAAAAAGCCATGGCCTGTGAGGCATGCGTTACCGGAAGAAAATAGCGGTGCTCCACGGCTTCGGCGAAGAAATAAAACGTGCTGACCAGAAAACCCAGGCGCATGAAGGCAAAGGCAAGGCTATGTTTTTCATTGCCCGCCTGCGAGAAGGAAAAACTGTGGAAGACAAAGGCGACGAGATAAAAAAGGCACGTCATCCAGAGAAGCGTGAGCGAGAGGTTCATGTTGTCCTAAACGGGAAAGCGCGGGCGGGAACTATCCGACGCGTTCTTCCTGAAGTCCTTCCAGAGAAAGATTTGCCCAAAAATGCTCGAGTTCGTTCTCGAGAACCAAACAGGGATCGGGCTTGAGCCCCGTGATCCTTTCGACATCGGCCAGCGCGGCCACGTCCGACGGATTGGCCATTGCAACTTTCAGCCGCGTCTCCGACTTTGCCAGCGGCACCAGCTTGCGGCTCTGCATGTAATCCACGCTGAACATCCCGAGCGCCTCGCGGCTCGGCGCCGACTGCTTCAAATTCACGTACGGCACGCCCCATTTTTTCTCCAGCACTCCGCCGAGCTCTTCGCTTTTAACGGCTTTCATGGAGATGAGGATCTGCCCCAGCCTTCTTCCGGTCTGAAAATGTTTTTTCAGCGCCTGCGTGAGCTGCTCTTCCGTGATGAAGCCCTGCGACAAAAGCGCCTGGCCCAGGAGCTCCTCGGTTTCCTTCGCGGCCTTCGGCGCGTCCGTTTCCTGGGACAGAATTTCGTACGCCTTCTCGAGCTGCCGGATGGGTTCGCAGCGGCGGTCCCGTAAATAATGGCTTCCGGGCTGGGACTTCAGGAACGCCTTGACCTGAGCCGCGTCCTGCGCGATCTCACCCAGGCTCTTGTAGGTGCGGTGGAGATTGTTGCAGGCCGCCACCGAGCACGACATGAGAGGAAACGTCTCGCGCTTGCCCCGCCGGTTGGTCACCCGGATGTGGCCTCGCTTTTGGTCCTCCTCATTATAGTAGGTCACCAACACCCGGTCAAACTCGGCCAAAAAGCCCCGTGCGTAGACCGCTTCGAACTCCGGGCGCAGGACCACGACGAAATCGTCGCCGCCCACGTGCCCGATGAAGTAATCCCCGGAGAGGATGGTCTTTTTCGCCTGCTCGATGAGCAGCTTCGCGGTCTGGCGCAGGACGTCGTCGCCCTTTTCGAAGCCGTAACGGTCGTTGAACGTCTTGAAATTGTTAATGTCCACGTACAGGACCGAAAACTTTTCCCCGGTTTCCAGCTTGCGGGTGACGATCCTGTCGATGGCGTGATTGCCGGGAAGATGCGTGAGTGCGTTCGCGTCGATGCGCTCGCGCGTGCGGCGGATGTTGATCGCGACGCGCAGCTGCAGGACAAAAGCGTCGAAGGGCTTGATCAGGAAGTCGTCGAAGCCGCGCTCCTGGCCCACGACGAGTTCCGCCAGATGGTCCTGATCGGTCATCATAATGACGGGGATTTTGGCCAGATGCGGCCGTTCACGGATTTTTTCGATCAGGCAGGAGCTGCCCAGGCGGTCCATCTCGGTCGAAAGCAGGATCAGGTCGGCGCTCTCCTGCTCCAGGTAAGGAAGGATCATTTCTTTCTTCTCGATTTCGACAACGTCGTAGCCGCGCGCCGTGAGCCGTGTGCTCACCAGCGCCAAAACTGACGGGTCCGTGTCGGAAACGAGTATCCTCATAGCCTCCAGGCACCTCGCAAATCAGGAACTTTAATAGCTTTCATCTGCCGATGGAAACTTCCCTTTCACAACGTCGCTGCGATACTGCGCGAAGGCTTTGGCCGCGGCCTTGCCGAGCTCCGCGTAAGCCCGCACGAATTTCGGCTGCACTTGGCCGCGGAATCCCAGCATATCCGTCAGGACAAGCACCTGGCCGTCCGTTGCCGCGCCCGCACCGATGCCGATCGTGGGGCAGCACACTTCTTGGGTGATTCTTCCGGCGAGCTTCGCCGGCACGCATTCCAGGACGATCGCGAAAGCGCCGAGTTTATCCAGTAAAACGGCATCTTTGAAAATTTCTTCGGCCTGCGCGCTCGTTTTGCCCTGCACTTTGTAGCCGCCCAGCTGGCTCGCGCTTTGCGGCGTGAGGCCCAGATGCCCCATCACCGGAATCCCGGCCCGGACGAGGGCCTCGACCTGCGGGCGGACGGCTTGGCCGCCTTCGAGCTTCACCGCGTCCGCGCCCGCTTCTTTCATGAAACGCCTGGCATTGCGCAGCGCGCGCTCCGGCGTGTCGTAAGAGCCGAATGGCATATCCGCCACAACAAGCGCCTTTTTCACGCCGCGCGAGGCCGCCTTCACGTGATGCATCATGTCGCGCATGGTGACGGGCACCGTGCTTTCGTAACCCAGCAGCACCATGCCGAGTGAATCGCCGACCAGCACGACGTCGAGGCCCGCCTGATCCACAAGACCCGCGAAGAGATAATCGTAGGCAGTCAGCACCGCGATTTTTTCCACGCCTTTTTTTTCGCGGATTTGTTTGACGGTCAGGCGCACGGCAGTCAGGCCAGGCCTTTCTGCCATTTGTACGCGTGGATCAGGTTCTGCATGAGCATGGTCACGGTGAGCGGGCCCACGCCGCCCGGAACCGGCGTGATGAACTCCGCGCGCTGAGCCGCCGCTTCGAATTCCACGTCGCCCACGAGCTTGCCTTCGACTTCGGTCGTACCCACGTCGATCACGATGGCGCCGGGTTTTATCCACGCGCCTTTGACCAGTCGCGGCTGGCCCGCGCAGGCGACGACGATGTCGCTTTCCGAAACAATTTTCTGCAGGTCTTCCTGCGAAGTCCCGCTGTTGCACACGGTCGTCGTGGCGCGCTCTTCGCCGAGCAGCATTTGCACCGGCTTGCCCACGATCGCGCTTTGCCCGATCACGACAGCCCGTTTGCCGCGCAGCGGCACGCCCGTCGATTTGATGAGCGAAAACGCGGCGTACGCCGTCGGAGGAATGAGTTTCGCCTTGCGCAGCACGATGAGTCCCAGGCTCGCGGGATGCACGCCTTCCACGTCTTTTTTCGGATCGAGCGCCATGAGCACCTGGTCCGTATCGAAATTCTTGGGAAGCGGCATGGCAATGAACAGGCCGGTCACGGAGGCCTGCGCTTCTTTGATTTTTCTCACCAGCGATTCCGTGTCGTTCCAGGCGCCGGGAAGAATCCTTTGAAAGCCGATGCCCAGTTTTTCCGCGGCCTTTTCCTGCTGGCCGATGTACCAGTCCGCGGAAGAATCCGCCCCGGCCTGCAGGGCCAAAAGCGACGGCTTTTCAAGGCCACGAGCGGCAAAGCCGGCCACGTCATTTTGAATCTGCTCGCGCAGGCTCGCGGCCAGGATTTTTCCTTCCAGGAGTTTAGCTTGGCTCACCGGCATGGACCTTCCCCTTTTGAAAACGCACTTTTAATTCTTCCAGCGCCTTTTCGCACTTTTCCTTGCGCGCCGTGTTCTTCATGTATTTGACGTTGATCATGGCCGTGTGATACGCGCCGTGGAACGCGCCTTTCAAAAGGCCGGCGCTGACGAGCAAATCGTTTTTGATCGAGCCCGAGATCAGTTCATCAAGCGACACGTTCCATTCCGCGGCCATCACGATCAGAAACGCGAGGTCGGCCTGCAGGCGGAAAGAATTGTGAAGCGCGTCTTCCATTTTGGTTTCATCGCCGCCCCAGGCGCTCATGACCTGTTCGTATATTTCGGGGTCGAGGTTGACGATCTGGAAGGCGTCGCGTTTGGCTTTTTCGAGCGATTCGAGGACATTCTCGAGTGTTGAGCGGCGCTGAGTCTCGCGCGCTTCTTCTTCGAGGCTGGCGCCGGCTTTTTTCTTGCGCTTCAGCGCAATGCGGATGACCATCTGGGAAAGGCCCATGGCCAGAGACGCGACATAAGCAGAAACACTGCCGCCGCCGGGCACGGGACGGTCGCTGGAGAGTTCATGAAGGTATTGTTCGAGAGAAAGCTGGGTAAATTTTTCCATGAAAACTCCGCAAAATTAGATTCATGAGGTAACGCGTTATATGAGGTCTGATGTAGTATAGAAAGGCAACGCAGAAGTGTCAACGCAAGTTAAGGCCCTGCGTGAGGTTAACTTACACGAGCTCCCGCAAACTTTGTAAGGCATTCCCGCGCCCGCAGCCTTCCCGAGGTTTAAGCCTTCCAGCCTTCATGTTATAGTGGCGGTTATGCCTGAAATCAGCGTCATTATTCCCACTTACAACCGTTGCCGCGTGCTCAAGCGAGCGCTGGAATCGGTATTCGACCAGGAAGGCTCCTCCTTCGAGGTCGTGGTCGTGGACGACGGCTCCACAGACAATACCGAATCCTGGATCAGCCAGGAATTTCCCGAAGTACGTTATTTTTCCCAGGAAAACCGCGGGCCTTCCGCGGCACGCAATCGGGGGCTCAAGGAAGCGCGCGGAGAATGGATCGCGTTTCTGGATTCGGACGACGAATGGAAACCCGGCAAGTTGGGGGCGCAGCTCGAGTTCTTCGCGGAAAATCCGGAGTGCGGTATCGCGCAGACCGAAGAAATCTGGGTACGGAACGGCACGCGCGTCAATCCGATGAACAAGCACAAGAAAAAAGGCGGCCGCATTTTCGAGCATTGCCTTGAACTTTGCCGTGTAAGCCCGTCGGCCGTCATGATCCACCGCCGCATCTTCGAAAGCGTGGGGCTTTTCGACGAGGCCTTCCCCGCCTGCGAAGATTACGAACTCTGGCTGCGCATCGCGGCACGCGAACCCATCGGTCTCATCGACAAGCCCTACGTCATCAAATACGGCGGCCATGCGGACCAGCGTTCACGCGAATTTCCGGCCATGGACCGTTTCCGCATGGCGGCGCTGGTCAAAATTCTGCGCGAAGGCGCGCTCTCGGACGCGGACGAAAAAAATGCGCGCGAGATGCTGCGTGTCAAAGCGGAGATTTACCGGCTCGGCGCGGCCAAACGTCAAAAGGAAGACGAAATCCGCAAAATCGAGACTCTGCTCCGTGAAATCGAACAGAACAAGCCGCTTTCCTCGGATTATCGCGCATGGCTGGATTCTTCGGCGGTGCCGGCATGAAGACTTACCGCCCGCAGAAAATCTACATCGAACGCCGCGCGGCCGGATTTGCGCTGACGCGGAATATTCTGGCGCGTTTGCCGGAGGTGCCCGTCGAGGAAGTTGAAGACGCGCGGGCCTTGCAGGAAAAAATTCGCCTGCAGCCGGATGCAATCGGCGCGGGAAAACGCGCGCTGCTTCTTGCCTACGATCCCGGCCGTTCTTTCAAGCCGTTCCCGGAATCCGAGCAATATCTTTCCTGCGATTATTTCACGCTGCACCTCGCGGAAGGCTGCGATCTCGAATGCAGCTACTGCATCCTGCAGGCGTACCTGACCAATCCGCTCATCACGGTTTTTGTGAACGTGGAAGAAATCCTCGCGGGCCTCGAGGCAACGCTGAACGAGAATCCCGGCCAGTTTTTCCGCATCGGCACGGGCCAGCTCACCGATTCCCTTTCACTTGATCCCATTACGGGCCTCACGGAAATCCTGGTCCCGTTTTTTGCCGGGCGGGAGAACGCGATTCTCGAGCTCAAAACTAAAAGCAACCAGATCGGAAACCTGCTGCGGCTTTCGAGCCGCGGAAAGACGATCGTGTCCTGGTCGTTGAACTCCGCCGCGGTCCAGAAAGAAGAAGAGCACAAGACCGCGACGCTGGATGAACGCCTGGAAGCCGCGGAACAGATCTGCCGCATGACCGATCACCGCGTGGGCTTTCACTTTGATCCCTTGATTGATTATCCGGGCTGGGAAAAAGATTACGAGGCCATCGCGGAAGAACTCTTCGCCCGGATTCCCGCGGAGAAAATCGCGTGGATCAGCCTGGGGTGCCTGCGGTTCATGCCGTCGTTGAAACCGATCATGGACGAACGGTTCCCGAAATCAACCCTGGCCCAGGCCGAATGGGTGCGCGGCATGGACGGAAAGATGCGCTATTTCAAGCCGCGGCGCGTGGAAATGTACCGCCGCATGTCGGCGATGATCGCAGCGCGAGCGCCGCAAGTCACGCAGTATTTATCCATGGAATCGCCGGAGGTGTGGAAACTCGTGTTTGGAGGCGAACATTCGAAGGAATCCGTGTGCCGGCTTCTCGATGGTTCCGCGCGGAAGGCCGCCGCGGAAATTAATGCATCGCCAAATGCGGGCGCCAGTCCGCGGGCATGAAGGCCAGAAGGCATCCGATTACGGCCAGCCAGAACACGATCGAATAAAGCAGGATGGCGATATTGCCCATACCCACCATCATTTTGCCGGGCCGCTTGCCCACGTTCATGAGGTTGGAGATGCGGATCTCGAGAATGAAGACCTTGAGCAGCAGGATCTGGTACTTGAAAAAAACCGAGAGGATCAGCCCGATGATCGCGAGATCGCGGTAGTCGGGTTTACCGTCGTAAAAGTGATAAATAAGGATAAGCAGGAACGCGGCGACGACGGCCAGATTGGCCAGGACGGCGAAAACGGCGAAAATGCGTTCATCATTTTTACGGTACATGCGTTTACCCTTTCATGGATAGGGGGATAGGCCTTATGTTTTATCGGCCTCGGGTTTGAATTCCTGAAAAGAAATCAAACGGCCGGTCCGAAGGTTCCTATTTACAAAGTCCCTGAAAAATTAAATCATATCTATTTTATCACGATCCCCAACCCTACTCTTTAGGATGGAAACATGACGGCGAAGACAAAAGCCCCCGTGCTTGCCCTGGAAACCTCAAGCCCCATTCTCGGCGTGGCCGTTCGCGCCGGGGACGGCCGGATCATCGAAGAGACCCTGGAAGGTTATTCCAAGCACGCGGAGAACCTGCTTCCCATGATCGAGCAGGCCTTGAAGAAAGCCGGCCTTGCCGTGGAGGACATCGGTACGTTTCTCATCGGGCGCGGACCCGGCTCCTTTACCGGGCTTCGCGTGGGTTTTGCGACGCTGAAGGCCTTCCGCATCCTCTCTTCAAAACCGTGCCTGGGCGCTCTCAGCCTGGACATCATTGCCGAGGCCGTGCCTTGCGGAGATCTTTCCCATCTGGGCGTTTGCCTGGACGCGCACCGGGATAAAATCTACACGCGGCTCTATAAAAAAACGGGCGCTGCCTGGCAGCCGGCCGCGGCGCCCAAGCTGACGCATTTCAACGATTGGATGAAGGAATGGCCCGGACCGCTTTATCTTGCCGGGAACGCATTGACGGCTTATAAGGAAGTCCTGGAAAAAGCCGAAAATGATAGAGCGGTCCCGCTTCCCGAAACTTATGCCGTCCCGCGGGCCGCGAGCCTCATTCGCATTTTTGAGAAAAACAGTTCCGTCCTGACCCAACTCGAAACGCCGCACGATTTCGTTCCCTATTATCTGCGGCTTTCGGAAGCCGAAGAACGCGCAGGCCATCATGCCCCAGCTTGTTGAATCACTGCAAAAATCGCACAGCACCTGGATTGAGATCCATACGGACAACCTCGTCCGCAATCTCGAAGCCATCAAGCACCTTCAGCGCGCCGAAACCCAGGTCATGGCCGTCATCAAGGCGAATGCTTACGGACACGGCCTGATCGGCGCCGCGCGCGCTCTGGCGCCGCACGTGAATTATCTCGGCGTTTCTTCGATCCGCGAAGTTTTGGAGCTGCGGGAAAATAAAATCGACTCGCCGGCCTTTCTTCTGTCCCGGCCCTTGCCGCATGAAGTTTCGTCCGTCCTTCTCGACGGTGTCACGCTCAGCATCTCCAGTTTCGAAGAAGCATCCCACATCTCCGAGCTTTCGGCGGGCATGAACCGGAAAACTACGGTGCACATCAAAGTCGATACCGGCATGGGCCGCCTGGGCATCCCCTTCGGCGAAGCGATGAAGACCATTGAGAAAATCGCCGAGCTTCCGGGGCTGGAACTTGAAGGCATTTTCACGCATTTTCCGTCCGCGGAGCAAAGCGACGGCTTCACGGAAAAGCAACTTCACGACTTCTCCCTTCTCATCCAGGCGCTCGAGCACAAGCAGATCCATTTTTCCCTGCGCCATGCCGCGAACAGCGCGGGCAGCGTGAAACTGAACACGCCGGTCCTCAACATGATCCGGCCGGGGCTCATGCTTTATGGTGTCTACCCGCATCCCGACCTGCGGCGGGCGGTCATGCTGTCGCCGGTCTTGTCGCTCAAGTCCCGCATCGTGTCGCTGAAACGTTTGCACCCCGGCCAAAGCGCCGGCTATGGCCGCCATTTCGTGGCGGAAAAGCCTACGACCATCGCCATCTTACCCATGGGCTACAGCCAGGGCTATCCCGTGCGCGCATCTTGGGAGGGCCAAGTGTTATTTCAAGGCGAACGCCTGCCGCTCGCGGGCCGCGTTTCCATGGACTATCTAGCCGTTAATCTCGGAGACCGGCGTGCGAAAGTCGGCGATGAGCTCACGCTGGTCGGCCGGGAAATGGATTCTTCCGTGACCGTGGAAGATCTGGCGGAATGGGCGGGTACGATTCCTTACGAAATTCTGACCGGCTTCACTTCCACGATTCCCAGGCTCTATTTTTAAGGACCTCTTCCATGTTTGAATTCACCCTAGAACATTATCCTGAGCTTGATTCCACCAATTCTCTGGCGCTTGACTACGCCCGCAAGGGAAAGCCCGAAGGCCTGGTGATTTCAGCGGACCATCAGACCGCCGGACGCGGCAAACCGGGCAACGACTGGCTTTCGCCCGCGGGAAAAAACCTGCTGTTCTCGCTGCTGATCCGCCCGCCTATCACGGCGGCGCAGGCGCCCATGATCACGCAGCTCGCGTGCCGGTCCGTGGCGAAAGTCCTGAAGGATGCGTGCGGAATAGATTCCGAATTCAAAAGGCCGAACGACATTCTGGTGAAGGGCCGGAAAATCTGCGGGATCTTGACCGAATCCATGTCCCAGGCGTCAGGAAGTTTGGAAGCTGTCGTAATCGGCATCGGGTTAAACGTGAATGCCCTGACCCAGGAACTGCTTGCGACCGCCACATCCATCGTGGAAGAAACCGGCAAAACGCAGGACCTCGAAGCTTTGAAGATAAAAATTCTCGAACAAATGAAAAATGACTTGCAGGTTCTCTATGCTCATTCTGCTTGATATCGGAAATACGTCGGTCACCTACGGCCTTCATCAAAAAGGCCATCTGAAGGCTTTCGGCTCTGTCCTTTTTGACGATATCCCAAAAAAATTCAAAAATTGGGTAGCTCGTGGGGAATCTCAAGGAATCAGTGTAGTTTTAAGCTCTGTTGTCCCAAAAAATACCCAGAAATTGAAAAAGATGATTTCTCGTTATCCGCAGGTCGAACTCTTTATCGCGGGCAAAGATCTGCCGGTGGAGATCAAGCACAACTACAAGAATTTCAAGCAGTTAGGCATCGACCGCAAGGTCAATGTTTACGGCGCGGTCCGGCTTTATGAGGCGCCCTTGCTGGTCATCGACTTCGGGACCGCCATCACGCTGGACTACATCTCCAAACAGGATGTCTTTAAAGGCGGGATGATTATTCCAGGTCCCGGCCTGGCTTTCCAGGCCTTGATCCAGCGCGCCGCCCTGATTCCCAGCAGCCTCCGGCTTCCCCAAAAAGCCCGGAAGTTTTTGGGTCGGAACACCTACGACTGTATCAGCTCCGGTGTGCTGGAAGGTTACGGGGCCATGATTGACGGCCTGGTCCAACGGTTTAAGTCCAAGTTGGGAAACGACTTAAAAGTCCTGGCTACCGGCGGTTTCAGCACTTCCCTCCAGCGCTACGCCAAGTCCTTCGATATCGTGGATCCCCAGCTCTCCGTCAAATCCCTGCACCTGCTCTTCCGCAACCGGCATTGGACGCGGGCCTGAGCCGGATTTCTTACCCATTTTTTCGCTTGATTTTATAAGGGAACTCCGTAGAATTGGCACTCACGGTTTTCGAGTGCTAAGGCGCTTCTCAAGCCTTTACCTCAGGAAGCGCTTCCCCGTTAGATCTGAGGACTAAAACGCAATTTCTTTCTAAATTTTTGGAACTTTATTCTGAACTGACAACAGGAGGAAAGTATGGGAGCAAAACAGATTCTTTTTGATGAAGAAGCTCGGCGCGCGATCCAGCGCGGCGTGGACCAGCTTGCCAATGCGGTGAAGGTCACGCTCGGCCCCAAGGGACGCAACGTCGTCCTCGAGAAAAAGTTCGGGTCGCCGACGATTACCAAAGACGGCGTTTCCGTCGCGAAGGAAATCGAACTGGACGATCCGTATGAAAACATGGGCGCCCAGATGGTGAAAGAAGTCGCGTCCAAGACGTCCGACTCCGCCGGTGACGGCACGACGACCGCCACGGTCCTCGCCCAGGCGATTTACCGCGAAGGTCTGAAGAACGTGACCGCCGGCGCAAACCCGATGGCGCTCAAGCGCGGCATCGAAAAAGCCGTGGAAACGGTTGTCGAAGAACTTGGTAATCTCTCCAAGACGATCGGTAAAGACAAGAAAGAAATCGCCCAAGTGGCGACGATCGCCGCGAATTCCGACTCCACGATCGGCGACCTGATTGCCGAAGCCATGGACAAGGTCGGCAAAGACGGCGTCATCACGGTCGAAGAAGCAAAGAGCACCTCCACCACGCTCGATGTGGTCGAGGGTATGCAGTTCGACCAGGGTTACCTCTCCCCGTACTTTGTGACCGATTCAGAAAGAATGGAAGCGGTTCTCGAAGACGTTTACATCCTCATTTACGAAAAGAAAATCTCCGCCATGCGCGACCTGCTTCCGATCCTGGAAGCGACCGCGAAGGCTTCCAAGCCGCTGCTCATCGTGGCTGAAGAAGTCGAAGGCGAAGCGCTTGCGACCTTGGTCGTGAACAAGATCCGCGGCACGCTGAATGTCTGCGCCGTGAAAGCGCCGGGCTACGGTGACCGCCGCAAGGCCATGCTGGAAGACATTGCGGTTCTCTCCGGCGGCAAGGCCATCACCGAAGACCTCGGCATCAAGCTCGAGAACCTCACGCTGAAAGACCTGGGCCGCGCCAAACGCGTGACCGTGGACAAGGAAAACACCACGATCATCGAAGGCGCCGGCAAAAGCGCGGAAATCAACGGCCGCGTTGCCCAGATCAAGCGCCAGCTCGAGGAAACGGATTCGGAATACGACCGTGAAAAACTGCAGGAACGCCTGGCGAAGATCGCGGGCGGCGTCGCGGTAATCCATGTCGGCGCGGCGACCGAAACGGAAATGAAGGAAAAGAAGGCCCGCGTCGAAGACGCGCTCCACGCGACCCGCGCGGCCGTCGAAGAAGGCATCGTGCCCGGCGGCGGCGTTGCGCTGCTCCGCGCGAGCGCTGCGATCGAGAACCTGAAGGTGAAGGGCGACGAAAAAGTCGGCGCCGACATCATCAGGCGCGCCCTTCAGGAACCTCTCCGCCAGCTGGCCGAAAATGCCGGCGAAGAAGGCTCGGTGGTGGTCCAGCGGGTTCTCTCGGAGAAAGCCACGGTCGGTTATGACGCGTCGACGGGCGAGTACAAAGACCTGATCGCCGCCGGCATCATCGATCCGAAGAAAGTGACCCGCAGCGCCCTTCAGAATGCCGCGAGCGTTTCCGCGCTCCTTCTCACGACCGAAGCTCTCATCACCGAGCTTCCGACCGAAGATGAAAAAATGCCTCCGATGCCTCCGGGCGGAATGGGTGGCATGGGCGGTATGGGCGGTTTCTAATTTATTTTTCAAAAATCATTTTTAACAATTCATTTAGGAGGAAAGTAACATGAAGATTAAACCCTTGGGCGACAGAATCCTGGTTGAGATTTTGGAATCGGAAGAAAAAACCAGAGGCGGCATCATCCTTCCCGACACGGCGAAAGAAGAAAAGTCGGAAGGCAAAGTCGTCGCGGTCGGAAGCGGCAAAGTCCTGGATTCCGGAAAAGTGCAGCCGGTCGAAGTGAAGAAGGGCGACCGCGTTCTTTTCGGCAAATGGGGCGGAGACGACATCACGATCGACGGCAAGAAGCACAAGATCCTCAAAGAGAGCGACGTGCTCGCCGTTTACGAAGGTTAATCCGGAACGAACCCAGAATCTAAAGGAGAGCCGTTATGGCAAAGCAACTTTCGTTTTCAGAAGAAGCGAGACGCCGCCTTAAAAAGGGCGTCAACGTCCTCGCTCACACCGTCGGCGTGACGCTCGGGCCCCGCGGCCGGAACGTCGTGATCGACCGCAAGTTCGGCGCGCCGACCATTACCAAAGACGGCGTTTCCGTGGCCAAGGAAATCGAGCTGAAGGACCCGTACGAAAACATGGGCGCCCAGCTCGTCCGCGAAGTCTCGGAAAAGACCTCCGATGAAGCCGGTGACGGAACGACGACCGCAACGGTCCTCGCCGCCGCCATCATCAACGAAGGCTTGAAGAACGTAACGGCCGGCGCAAATCCCATGGCGCTCAAGCGCGGGATCGACAAAGCCGCTGCGAAAGTCGTGGAATCGGTGAAGGCCCTTTCGAAGCCGGTTTCCGTGACAAACCGCGCGGACGTCGAAGCCGTCGGCACGATCAGCGCCAACTCGGACTCCAGCATCGGCAAGCTTCTTGCCGAAGCGCTCGAGAAAGTCGGCAAAGACGGCGTGATCACGGTGGAAGAATCCAAGACGATGAAGACGGAGCTCGAGCTCGTGGAAGGCATGCAGTTCGACCGCGGCTACATCTCCCCTTACTTCGTCACCAACACCGAGCGCATGGAAGTAAGCCTGAAAAATCCTTACATCCTGCTTTACGAGAAGAAGATCTCCACGATCAAGGACATGGTTCCCCTTCTCGAAAAAGTGGCGCGTCTCGGAAAACCGCTTCTCATCATCGCGGAAGACATTGAAGCCGAAGCGCTGGCGACGCTCGTCGTCAACAAGATCCGCGGCACGCTGCAGGTCGCGGCCGTAAAAGCTCCCGGATTCGGCGATCGCCGCAAGGCCATGATGGAAGACATCGGCATCCTCACCAAGGGCAAGTTCATCTCCGAAGACCTGGGCCTCAAGCTCGAGTCGATCGAGACGGACATGCTCGGCACGGCGGACAGCGTTCTGATCGACAAGGAAAACACGACGATCGTGGGCGGCGTTGCGTCCGACAAGGAAATCAAAGCCCGCTGCGAAATGATCCGCTCTCAGCTGGCCAAGAGCGATTCCGAATACGACAAGGAAAAGCTGCAGGAACGGCTCGCGAAGCTTTCCGGCGGCGTTGCTTTGATCAAGGTCGGAGCCGCGACAGAAATCGAAATGAAGGAAAAGAAGGCGCGCGTCGAAGACGCTTTGCACGCGACCCGCGCCGCGGTCGAAGAAGGCATCGTTCCCGGCGGCGGTACCGCGCTGCTGCGTTCGATCGCCGCTCTCGATTCGCTGAAGCTGAAAGATGACGAAGCGACGGGCGCCAATATCGTGCGCAGCGCTCTCGAAGCTCCGGCCCGCCGGATCGCCGAAAACGGCGGTTTCGACGGCTCGGTCGTCATCAAGACCGTCTTGGAATCCAAAAACACCAACTTCGGATTCAACGCGGAAAAAGGCGACTACGAAGATCTCGTGAAAGCCGGCATCATCGATCCGGCAAAGGTCGTGCGCTCTGCGATTCAGAACGCGTCCAGCATTGCCGGACTGCTTCTAACGACCGAATGCGCGGTCTCCGACAAACCGAAAGAAGAAGAGGAAGGCAAAAAGAAGAAGCCGTCGGCGTCTTATCCGGCCGGCGAAGATTTCTAACTCTTCCCCGTTTTGGAAATAAAAAAGGCCCTCTCAAAAAGAGGGCCTTTTTTATTTCCGGCGATGTCTCAACCGGTGGCGGACGGTAAAACAAAGGCTTCCCGCAGTCGCGCCGATGCTGTCCCAAAGGACATCCAGCAAATCAGGAACGCGCTCGGGGATATAATGCTGCAGCCATTCGGTCGCCCCTCCCCACATCAGGCAGGCCGCGATGACCAGCGCGAATATTTTAAAGTCCGTCATCCGGTAGGAAGCTACTCTCCGCCCGAAGCGCAGATAAAAAGACATCAGATAAGCAAAAATGGCGTAAGAAATGACGTGAGCAAAAGGATGAAGATATTCTTTCGGAAGGATTTTATTGGTAATCCATCCCGGCTGGACCGCCCAGAAAAGCAGCAGCCCCGCCCACATAAGCGAGGCCTTGAGAAATTGTCTCCTCTTATGAGAAAGCGTCAGCATCTATCGTCTAACGCCTGCTCTTGAAGATTTCGGACGTGACTTTGGCTTCGATGAACTTGCTGTAGTCCGTAACTCTTTTCCGACCGCGGGGAATTCTCGTGTTCCGCCTCAAGGGATGCTTGATCAGCGGGCCCACGTGATAAAGAGTCGTCTTGGATTTGCTGTCCATTTCCGGATAGATCTTGTTCATGGGTACATTTTTTTTGATCGATTGCACTTCCGCAAGAAAAGTACCTTGATGGGACATGAAGGCGATAAAATCCACTTCATGCCCGGCAAGATTTGCATAAGTGCCGCTCGAGCGGATGTGACGCAGGATCATGTTCGTAATTTCGACGACCATGACGGTTCTGTTGTCGATTTCTTCGGTCATGACGATTTCCTTTTTTGAGATGCAGCCGTACTCATCTTACTAAAAAGACGGGGCCTTTTTAATATCCTTCTTTATTTTTTTACGATAAACTACCGCCCGACATGGCGCGTTCCAAAAAATCCAAAAAGAAGACGACGTTCTTTTCCGGTCTGAAGCTGGGCGCCGTGGCCCTCGGTGCCGTCCTCCTGATCAGCTTTAAAGGTCCCGAGCCTCTGAAACGCTTCGCCGGAAATCTTTTTTCCCGCCTGCGGGCTCCCTTGTCGGCTCCGTCCGTTTCAAAAAAACCCAAGCTTGTTTTCATCATCGATGATATCGGTTATCACCTAAACTACGAAAAAGAATTGCGCGATCTGGGCGACGATGTCGTCTATGCCGTCCTGCCTATGCTTCCCTACTCAAAACATTTTGGCCTCCTCAGCGAAAAGACCCACGCCGAGGTGATCCTCCACCTCCCGCTGGAAACCGTGGATGGGACGGTGCCGGGCCGCGGGTTGATTACCCGGCAGATGCCCGAGTCCCAGATTCTCGAAGTGCTTCGGACGAATCTGGACTCAGTGCCGCATCATCTGGGAGCCAATAATCACATGGGCTCTCTCGGCACGAGCGATCCCGCCCTCATGCGAGTCATCTTGAAAGAATTCAAAAAGCAAAATTTGCTTTTCCTAGACAGCTATACGACCCCGAACACGGTTATTCCGGCCGTGGGCAAGGAACTCGGAATGCAAATCATGAAACGCGACGTTTTTCTGGACAACGTGGACGAAAAACCCGCCATCCGGGAACAGATCCGGAAACTCAAGACCATCTCGAAAAGCCGGGGGTATGCCATCGGCATCGGCCATTACCGCTACAACACTCTCACCGAACTCAAAGAACAGATTCCCCGCTTAAAAGCCGAAGGCTTCGAAATCATTTCTCTCAGACAAATGTCACGCGTCGCGAAAAGCAAAAAATCGCGCTGATTACCGGCTCGCGGAGCTGCGTTTCGCGCTCTTCCCCCGCTTTGCCGCGGCGGGCTTTTTCTTCTTTGCCAGAGGCGATTCCGGCTTCACCAGGAAACCTTCGACCGTTCCCAAAACCCGCGACTTTTCGAGATCGAGCGCCGGCATCGAATCCAAAACACTTTGAAAGACAAGTCCCCACAAAGGGCGCAGCAGCACTTGTTCGTCCGCCGAAAAGCATGCGTTGAAAAAACTCTCCTTGGCTTCCGGCCTGAAAAGGCGTCCCGTCTCATCAAAGGCTTTGTCCCTGAAATCACGGATCGCCGCAAGCGAGAGCGGCTCCAGGCTCCGCTTCATGTCCAGCACCGTACGGACAAAAAAAGTACCAAGCGCAGAATAGAGGTTACACCCATTCCGAAATGCCGGTTTCACGAGCCTGGGAAAGGCCGAGGGATCGCTTCGGGCAATAAAATTATGAATATTCGAGATTTGATCGAGCGACTGGCGGGCCCTTGTCAAATCTTCCGAGTTATGGAAATCCCTGAGATGTTCCAGATTGTCGATGCTTTCAAAATCGTAATGGCGCGGGATGTTTTCCAAAAGGCCCGTCATGATGAAGTCGTAAGGCAGGCTCAAAAAATCGCGAAAAATCTCGGGTTTGTTCTCCCAGTATTTCGAAACGATTTTTTTTGCTCCGTCGCGCAGTAAAAATAGTTCGTAGATCCCGTAACGGAATACGGTCTCGACCCAGCGGGTTTTTAGCAGCGAAACCGCCTGGGGAAAATCTTTTTGGCTGAGCACTTCGAGGCCCAGATTGACCAGGGCCCGGGTCCGCTGAACGGCCCATTTCATTTTATCTTCGGAGGTGAGGTCCATGCCGTGAGCCACGATCAGCTTATTGGCGATCCAGGCAAGTTCTTCATAAACGCCTTCCAAAGACAGAGGATCTTCCTGGCCCAAAAGGGAAAGGGCATCGTCTAGGAAATGCTTCTTCAAATCCCAAAGAACGGGATACTGGCTTGCGATCGAAGCTGTCTTGGACTCTCCGTCCGGCCTGCGATTGTCTCTTTTCGCAGGAAAATGG
>DATJFP010000094.1 GCA_035495615.1 Verrucomicrobiia bacterium
CGCACGACGCTGAAGCGCGTGGCATGGGTCCCGGAGTAATTGTTGGCCACGGTGAAGAGCTTGTCCGAGCACAGCTTGGTGGCGCCGTAGAGGTTGATGGGATTGGCGGCCTTGTCCGTGCTGAGCGCGATTACTTTTTCCACGCCCTGGTCGATGCAGGCGTTGATGACGTTTTCCGCGCCGAGAACGTTCGTGCGGATCGCTTCGATGGGATTGTATTCCGCGGCCGGCACCTGTTTGAGCGCCGCGGCATGGACCACGATGTTCACGCCGTGAAGCGCGCGGTTCAGGCGGTCGCGGTCGCGCACGTCGCCGATGAAAAAGCGCAGGCAAGGGTCCTTGAACTGCTGCTGCATCTCGAACTGCTTGAGCTCGTCGCGGCTGAAGATGATCAGCTTCTTCGGGCGGTAGCGGTCCAGCATGATCTGCGTGAACTTCTTCCCGAAAGAGCCCGTGCCTCCGGTGATGAGCACGACTTTGTCTTTCCAGTTGATCTTGGTTTCCGTGATCACGGGCGCGTTATTTTTCATAGGTCGAGGCTTTCTCTCTTTCGGAGACAATGGCGGGGGATATGGCCGTCAGCAGGTCTTTGCCGAGGATCCGGTACTGGCCCCCAATTTTTGTGGCTTTTAAGGTCCCCTTTTTCATGAGACGCATGAACGTGGAGGGGCTGATCTTGAGGATTTCCTGAACTTCTTTGGACGTATAAACCGTCATTTCTTTTATTTCCATGAGAGCTCCTAAGATGCCGTAAGAGGGCCCTATAATAGAAGCGCGGACCGAGGAGGTCAAGAAGTATTATCTTATGTCAAAACTAGTCAAAATCGTCAGACCTTGGGGCGGAAATCAAAGAGGGCATCGAAATCCCGGTCCACGCCCCGGTCCTTGAGATTCTTGGCCGCAAGCCCCAGAAAAACAACCGTGGAGGCGGCGGCGTAATAGAGAAGCAGGAGCGCCCGAAAGTCCCCTTTGCCGAAGAGGCTGAGAAGCGCGGCCAGCGTGATCACATTCATGACGGTCGGAAATGTGCCGGAATAGTGCACGATCATGAAAATCCGCTTGGGAAGGCTGTGCTGCTTGGGCTGTTCCGGAGCGCCGGCGCCCACGGTTTTGACGATCACGTCATGCGTCTTCCCCATTTTGGTCAGCTTGCCGACAAAGGCGCGGGACTTGGTATCGTGGACCGCCAGCAGCATCGTCTGAGCGAGCGACATCACGAAACCGCAGAAAAGCCAGAAATGGGATCCCGTCTTCGCGAAATACCCATACCCGAGCCCAAGCGCGGTCGAACCGTGCACGATGTAGTGATTGAGATAATCCCAGTAGCCGCCCGTGATGGGCAGGTCGGATTTTTCTTTCGTGATTTCCTTCCGCTTCACGTAATCGCGGTAACGCGCGAGCTCGCCGTCCACGCAATCCAGGATGTACCAGAACTGCAGCACCAGCGTCCCGAGAAAAAAAACGATCTTGTCCGGACAAAGAAAGAAAACCGCCGAGAGCAGTCCGGTCAAGATCATGACAAAGCTCACCTGGTCCGGCGTGACCGCCGTCGGGATCAGCGCGCGCGTCAGGAAAATGGACAGCGAGCGGCTGACGTAGCGCATGTAGACGTTGGAAACGTCTTTTTTCGCCGTGGTCTGGCAAATGGCCTTGAGCTCCTGAAGGCTTTCCATCAGGCCTCCACCCGGCGCGCGAGCAGCGCGGCGTTTTCCACGACTTCGGCGCCATGCGTGATGTAGTACTGGAGGATCAGCGCGTCCTGCATCGCCTCGGGGCTGTCCGAATTGTCGTAGACAATGGCGTCTTCCGCTCGGCGCAGGGGCGCAATCTTCCGGCTGCGGTCGGCTTCGTCCAGCTCGTCGATTTTCGGGAGGAGCTTTTTGTAATCGCCCGCCGCTTTTTTCTCGGCATCCGTCATCATCTTGAACATGCGCCTGGCGCGCACGTCCGCGGACGCCGTGATGTAAAACTTCCACACCGCGTCCGGAAACACCACCGAGCCGATGTCGCGTCCTTCCATGACGATGGTCTGCTCGCGGGCGTAGGAACGCTGCAGCTGCGTGAGGTGGTCCCGCAATTCCGGGATCACGGCAATCTTGGAGGCGAACAGGACAATCGAATCATGATCGAGCTTTTCGGTCCAGTCCTCTCCGTTCACGTAAGTCCGGAACGTCGCGGTCCCGGATTCGAAACGGATTTTGGCCGCGCGCGCCGCACGAACCACGTCTTCACGGGCCTCCGGCGCGACACGGTTATCCATGCAGAGCTTGGCAACCGAACGGTACATGTGCCCCGTGTTGACAAAGGTGTAGCCCTGGAGCCGCGCGAGCGCCTGGGCCACGCTGCTTTTCCCGACATACGACGGGCCGTCGATGGCAATGACGTTTGTGCTCATGCCGCGCCTCCGAAGAAATAAAAAAGCGCGAGCAGGGTTTTCGCATCCTGAATTTCGCGGGAACGGATCATGGCCTTTACCTGCGCGCGCGTAAAAACCCGGGCCTGGATGATTTCATCGCTTTCATGCGCGATTTTCTTTTGGACCAATCCTTCGGCGGCAAAGCAATGGATGAGCTCTGTGTTGAAGCCGGGAGAGGCATAGACCGCGGCGAGTTTCTTCCAGCGCTTGGCCGCGTAGCCGATTTCTTCGACGAGCTCGCGCTTGGCGCAGGCCAGCGCGGATTCCTTGGGCCCGATGGTGCCGGCCGGAATTTCCCAGAGGTATTTTTCGGCGCCGTAGCGGTACTGGCGGATCAGGATGAGGCGGCTGCGGTCGAGGACGGGCACCATCACGCTGATGTCGTGGCGGTGCACGAGAAGGTCGCGGTCGAGCGTCTGGCCGTTGGGCCACACAACGCGGTCCAGGAAAACATCGAAGCAGTAGCCCCGGTAGATTTTCTTGCGGCTCAAACGCCGGGCTTTGATCTCGGTTTTACTTTTCATGGTATTGCAACGGGATTTGTTCCGGCGGCACCTGGAAATCCGGCGCCGGAAGCTCGGCTACGGTGAATTGGGTAATCGACGGGTCGGGCGCGCTTTCGATCGGGCATGACGTCACGATCCGCAGGCGCATTTTAGCGTAGGTCTTTTGCAAATCATAGCCGTATCTTGAAAACGTGATGTCCGTGTCCTCGTTGTGGATCAGGTACCGGCGGCTGAGGCGCATCATCTCCGCCAGGATTTTGCGGGCCTTTTCGTAATCGTTATGCAGGATCACGGCCGAAGAAAAAACAGCATCGAAGCTTTTGTCCCGGAACGGCAGACGCTCCGCGTCCGCTTCCGCAAGACAGCGCGCGCCCTGCAAATAGCTGCGCGCCTTCAAAAGCTGCGGGCGGCTGAAATCAATCCCCGCGACAAGCGCGCCGGGCTTTGCGGCACGCTGCAATTGTTTGCCGTAACCGCAGCCGATTTCCAGGAACGCGGCATACTCCAGCTTCTGGATTTCCCCGCCCAGGAATTCGCTCCGCCGCGTCCGGTCGGCCGCCGCTTCCTGCTCCTCGAAATAATGCTGGCCTCCCCTGTTCTGCCAATACTGGCGCGGCCGGCCATAGCGCAGCAGCCGGTCGAGCCGCGGATAACGGCTGAGCCAGCTCGTCCAGGCGTGCTTGAGCTTGGAAATCATTTCTTCCTCGCGACCATGAGCAGCCGGTTCTGCCGGCGGAAGATCTTCTGCAAAAGGATGATGATTTCCCCTGCCAGCCGCTCCAGCGGATTCAAACGGTACTTGGCCAGGTCCGTGCTCGAATAAAAATGTTCCACGGGCTGAAAACCGTTCTGCTCCAGAAGCCGCGTCAGACTCGCTCGGTCGAAATAGGTGACGTGCTCCAGGAAATAGATTTTTTTGATGCCGGTTTTGATCTTCCCGCCGCTTAGGCGGTAAACGAGATCCGAAAGCAGGCGCAGGAAGCTCGCTTCGTTCGGCGTGGCGATGAGGAGGAGGCCGCCTGGAGCCAGAAGTTCATGCGCCTTGCGGATCATTTTATGCGGGTCCGGCACGTGCTCGATCACGTCCAGGATGGCCGCGGCCTGAGGCTTTTCGCCCGACGCATCCAAAGCTTCGAAAAAGCCGGTCTTGAGATGGAGACCGAATTTTTCCCGCGCGAGTTCGGCATTCGTGCGGCTCGTATCGATGCCGTCCACCTGCCACCCTCTTTTTTTCGCCAGCGCGAGGAAAAGGCCGTTGCCGAACCCCACTTCGAAGAGCCGCCGCGCGCAGCCGCCGCCATGTTTTTCCAAAAGCCCGAGGCTGGCATTGAATTCCTGCAGCGTCTTCGTCTCTGTGTCCAGGCTTCCGTATTCGTAGTAGCCGTCATGAAACTCATTCAGGGCTTTCAGGGTTTCGGAAGACTCATAGGCCGCGGCCATGCCCGCCGGGTCCAGGCAGGGATCGAGATAACTCAGGCCGCAGGCGCATTTGTAGACCTGCGTATGCTCGAGCTCATACAGGTGTTTTCGTTCGCGGCCGCCGCAGAGCGGGCAGGCGTCCAGCTTTTTCAGGTAGGGTTCAAGAATGGAGGCGGGCATGCGGCTCCTGAGATTCAGGTTTCGGAAAATGCGTTTTCGACGACCTCAGCGTCCAGAAGACAAAGGCGGCCCACAGCACGACATTGGCCCAGGTCCCCATGCCCGCGGCTTTTCCGTAGGGAAGCATCTGCAGAAAATAAATCACGCAGGCCGCGCGCGCCGCCGCGGAAATACCCGCCGGGGCAAGCGGCTCGGCGCGCCTTCCCGCACCCATGAGCGCCAAAAACGGAAAGGCCCAGACCACGAATTGATGGCTGCGCGCCACGGGCGAAAGCAGCGGCATACTGAGAAAAACCAGGGAGATTTCGAGCGCCCCGCGCAGCGCGCGAGGATTTTTTTCTTGAGACGTCCAGAGCGCCAGAAGACAAAGAAACATCAGACCCTTCACGGCGGTGGTCAAAAGAGACAGCTTCTCGAGTTTGATGCCTCCGAAAAGAACGGGAAGTTTGCGATAACGCGTGGCCGCCTGGATCGGATACGAGCCTTCGTCCGCATACCGGTTCCGGTCTTTGAGTAAAAGGCGCGTGAGCCCGCCTTCGAGCGACTGGTTTTTCTCCGTGAGCTTGGCTGTTAAGGCTTCGAAGCGGATCTGCTCCGCGGATTTTTTCAGCGGATGACCGTCGTCCTTTTCCCGCTTCGCCTGCAGCGTGACAAGCGTGGGCTTGATAATCCTGCCCAGCCATTGGCGATGGTAGACCCTGTTTTGACCGGGGCCGAAAATAAGCGTGGGAATCAGGACTGTCAGAGCCGCCAGCCCGGCCAGAGTCCCGCCCAGCACTTTCCATTGCCGCTTCAACAGAAAATAAAACAAAAACAGCGCGGGCGTGGCTTTCAGCAGGATCGCGGCGGAAAGCGCGAATCCGGCGCGGAAGTTTTTGGAATCCTGATAAAGGCCAAGGGCCAGCACGCAAAGCGCGAAGACCAGGATGTTCGCCTGCGCCATGATCAGGTTGTCGAGCAGGAGCAGGAAGAGCATCGCGAAATATAGCCCCTCGCGCCACGGCTTCAGGGACTCGGCTGAAAATCCTCCCGGCATGTCCAGGAGGCGGCCGCTTTTTTTCAGGCACCAGCCATACAGGAAAACGTTGAGCGCGTTGAAGAGAAACGCGGCAAGCCAGATCGGAAAAAACGCGAACGCGGCAAAAAAGCAGGCCGCGGCCGGAGAATAAAGGAACGGCCCTTTGTTGCCGGGCGTTCCATAATATTCGCCCTGGTAGTAAATCCCCTGGTGCGTGAGCACCGCCTTCCCCGCCGCGTAAAAGGTGTCGAAGTCATTGGAGCCCTTATGCGCGCGCGCGGCCGCCACGATGCCTGTGATCAGGATAAATCCCAGGATGGCTGCCGTGATCAGACGCGTGGCTTTGCAGGAACAACTCATGCCGCCTCCTTTTTGCGGAAGACCTTAAAAGTGCCGGACTCGAATTCCAGCGCGTAGCCCGCGGCCGCAAGCTGCGCGAAATCCGCGGCGGCCTTTTCCCCCAGCAGTGTTTCGTCGACTGCGACCGTCGTAGCCGCCAGCGCGCGGGCGGATCCGCCTTCCCTCGGATGCTGGTTCTCGTAAATGTGCAGCTCCTTACGGTCCGCCGCATGCGGCGCGAAAAACTCGTGCGTGCGCAGGGATTCGTTCGAAGGAATCTTGCGCAGGTAATCGCGGACAAGACGCGTGTGGGCATTGTCGTAAGAACGCGTGACCTGGATCACGTAAAGCTCTGAAACGCCAGCGCACAGCAGCGAGGCGGCGATCACGTAATAAGGAAGCCAGCGCGCGCTTTTCATCCGCGCCGCGCCCTCGACGGCGGAAATAAAAACAAACGGCGTGAGGAAAGCCGTGTATTGGAAGAAAATCGAGCGCGTGGCCTCGTTGCGCGAAATCAGATTCTGCGCCAGCATGGGAAGTGTCAGCAGCAGCGACGGCGGATCGAGCAGGCTGAGCCAGCCGAGCGGCGCAAAAATCTTGGCGAGATAGGAAACCGTTCCCGCATTGGCAAGCTGCCGCGCCAAAGCGGAAAGCCCCTGATCCTTCCAGGCCATGAAATTTCCGGAAAGGTAAGCGTAATCCTGGCCGGAGAAGGCCGGGATCCAGAAGCGGACGGCGGCAAAAAAATAAACGGCGGAGAAGGCCATCCATCCCAGGCCAAAGGACCGGCGGCCGGGAAGAAAGCAGAACGCATAGGCGCCGAGCGCAAACGTGACAAGCGCCGCGTTCTCTTTCGACAACAAGGCCAGCAGCAAAAACAGCGACGCCTTGCGCGTTTTGCCGCCGTCGAGGAAATAATAGGCCCAGAGAAAAAGCGGCATGGCCGCGACTTCGGGATGAAAGTCAAAGCGCACGGCATTGCGGACCGGCAGGTACAGGACAAACGCGGCCGCGAAGGAAAGCGCCAGAGCCGGACATTTTTTCCGAGCCAAGAGATAAACCGGGAAGATGCTGCTGGCCGCGGCGATCGCCTGTAGAAGGAGAAGGTTTCGCGGATCGGGCCAAACCGCATAAGGAAGCGCGAACAAGGCGAGCAGCGGCGAAAAATGATCGCCGAGCAGGCAGATGCCCCCTTTGATGGAAGAATAAAGGAAAGCGCCGTGCGCGGTGTTCCAAACCGCCTGCGCGAAAATCGCGAGGTCGAAAGAGCTGTGCAGCACGTCGTGGCGCAGCCAGGCCGAAGCCCCCCAAACCTCCGCGGAAAGCGCAAACAGCACGAGGGTCCAGCTGGCCGGTGTGAGTTTGAGAGACGCAAGCCATGAGAAAATAAAACTGCGCCGGGTTTTACCGTTTTGCACCGCCGCCTCACGGAGACCGGCCCAGACGAGCACCAGGAGCGTGAGAGCCGATACCGCGCCGCGGTGCAGCCAGGGCTTTTGCCCGGCCAGGTCCGCGAGCCTGCCCTGGATCAAGAAGCCGCCGCCGGTCAAAAAAATAAAACCCGCGGCCAGGAGAAAAAGATCGAAGGCCATGCTTTCCAGGGATCCGGACTTGCGGGGTTCCAGTGTTTTCATGAGGCCTTGAGGAGAGATTTGTTTTTTAAATAATCGACGAGCGTTTGCGCCACGAGCCGGTTGCCTGCCGCGGTCCAATGGAGATCATCCGTAATGTACCAATGCGCGGCCGGCTTTTCAGCGAAAGCTTTTTGGAAAACAGGCGTCAAATCCACGGCGTCGATGCCTTCCCGATTCGCAAACCGAAGCATGGAATCCCGGACCGGCTCCACCGTCCCGGTGAGCCAGCGCTGCGGCGGCACGATGACGAGCACCGCGGGAACGCCGGCCCGTTTCAGGTCATGGACCATGTGGCTCAGGATCACGCGGCCGAGCACCCATTCCGGGCTGGAGTCCGGATCTTCCAGGCCCAGCATTTTCTGCAGGCGGATCATGGCTTTCAGCGTGACGCGGTAAAGCGCGCTATTCATCAGGAATTTTTCCAGCGGACTTTTTCCGATGAGGTCCGGGAACTGAACCGTGGAAAAATTTTTGTCCCGCGGCACGGGAACATGGCGCAGCTCCAGGGCGCCGTCCTTCAGGCTAAAATACGGCTTTCCGTAGCCGGCATCATTGAACGCGCGTGTCGCGCGCCAGAAATCTTCCGGGTAAACGCTGATGAGCACCAGGTCGGGATGCGTTTCGGAAAGCTCGCGCTGCGCGCTGAGGTAGATCTGGTCCACGCCATAGCCCGCCACGCCGAGATTCAGCACCTCGAGCGAAGGATCGAGCGCTTCCATTTGCGCGGGAAACGTTTCGTTGTCATGAACGCCGAAGCCGAACGTGAAGCTGTCTCCTGCCGCGAGAATCCGGAACGAGCCGGGCTTCTTGTAGTCCGCGTACTCGCGGGTGCCGCGATAGCCTTTGGAATTCAGGCTGACCGGCACGGTCTGGCCGTTTTTCTTCAAAGACGAGGACGTGTTTCGTTGATGGGTCCAGCCCAGCGTGGCGTCGTACTCGATCCAGCTGGATTCCGGAATGATGGCCCAGCCTGCCGCGGCTTGCGGCTTCGGCGCTTCGGGATAGAGTTTACGCAGCACGAGTTCGCTCACGCCCAAAAGGAAAAGAAGGACAACGGCGAGGAGTAAAAAGTTCTGCGCCTGCGGGCGCGACGGAAGCACGCGGCGCGTCATGCGCCCACCCACTTATAAATGAAGAACGGGGCGGGCTTCTTTTTAACGGCGTAGATCAGCCGCTCGAGAGCGCTGCCTTCGTTCACGCCGCTGAGAGCCGCCAATTCCTTGACGCGCGGATCACCGCGAAACGGATCCGGAATGTCGTTGGCGTAATAAACGTAGCCCTGTTTGGCAAAGCGTTCGAAGTCTTCGATCGTGCCCGCGTTCGGGCCCAGACGGTTCCAGTCCTCATAGCCCATACCCACGAAAAAGGTATCCTGCTCCAGGCGCGGATGGTTCAGAACGTAATCCGAACAGTAATACAGCGCAAGGTCGCGCAGGCGGAACGGGATGTCCGGATAACGGTCCCGGTAAATCGTGTCCGCGGTGTGGTAGAGCCGGTGCACGCGCTGTCCGATTTGCAGCCGGAGCCAAAGAATGCTTTTCAGGTCCAGCACCAGCGTCCATGCGAGCGCCGCGCAAAGGACAGCGGCGAAGATTTTCCGCGGCGCGCCGGGAGCCATTCCCTGCCACGCCTTTTGGAAAAGAAGCACGGCCAGGACCGTCAGCGGGATCATCATGCCGCTGAAGTAGCGCGGGTCAGGCTCGAAGAAAATCATGAACGGGATTTCGCCGAGCGCCCAGCAGGCAAAAAACAGAACCGGCAACCCGGGTTTCTCCGCGGCGATTTTTCCGCGGCGCAGGAAAGCCGCGGCCCCGGAAAAAATCAGCAGCCAGAGAAAGGCAAAGCCGAACGTGCGCGCCACCGACACGGGCCAGACGTATTGGAGGGAAAAAAGCGCGGGCGAAGTTTCGTCCTGATAGCCGCATCCGTAGTTGCGCCAGAGGAAGCGCAGGACGCGTTCCGGACGGAAATGAAAATGCTGCTGGCCCGCGTCAAAAAGATGAAGGACGGGCACGTCCAGAAAGATCAGGAACGCCAGCACCGCAAGCCACAAGGCCAGCTTCCCCTTCTGGTCTTTCCAGTCGAAGAGCCGGAGCACCGTGTAAAGCCCGAGCGCGAGCGGCAGGCTCAGCGCGGGTTCTTTGGTTTTCATGGCCGCGAATCCGAGCGCGGCAAAAGCGGCCAGGCGCGCGAGAAAAGGTTTCCAGGCCGGATCACGCCGGTCAAACGACTTGAGGATCGGAAAGGCAAAGACCAGCGCGGCCATGATCAGGCAATGCACCAGCGTGATCGCGTCCATCAGCCACATCAGGTGCGGGTAATGCGCGGGAACAAGCACGAAAAAAAACGTGCCGCCCAGGGCGAACGGCAGCGACCGCGTGACGCGCCGCAGGAAAACGAAAAAAAGCGTGGACGTTCCCGCAAAAAAAAGACTCTTTAGGAAATAATGCGGGAAAGACTGCATGCCCCAGAATTGTTCGATGGCTTTCTGGACCACGGTCAGAAACACGCGCTTGCTGTACAGCTCGTTGTACCGGTCCACCTGTCCGGTCCAGTGAATGCTGGTGCTCCAGGGCCGGAAGAAACTCTTGAGGAGCGGGCCCCACGCGATGTCGTGAGCCATGAGCAGCCGGTCCCAATCGTCCATGTCCGCGACCGGAAGCCCCTGCAGCAGCAGCGCAAGCCACGCGGCCACGGCCAGCGCGACCGCGAAGGCAAAGGCGTTTCCTGGAAGCGCAAAAAAAGCCGGGGGCCGGGCCGGAAGTTTCGCCGTTTCCTTTTGTCCGAGAAGCGTCATGAGTCTTGCCCCTTTTCCGCGATCAGGTATTCCAGGGCCGCCCCGCGGAGCCGCGGCGAAGGGCCTGGAGGCTCCGGCGGCACGTCGGTTTTACCGGCGCGCACGCATTCGGCTAGGACGCAGGCGATGGCCACGTGAATCCAGAGAAAGAATTGAAGGAAACAGGTTTCCATGAGGGAACAGAACATCCAGGCGAGAAGCGAGGCAAAGCAGCCGATCTCCAAGAAAAAAACGCCTCGCCGCTGCGGCAGCCACATCACGCTCCAAAGCCCCGAAAGCCGGCGCTGCATGAAGAAAAGAAAGAGCGCGAGGCCCACCACGCCTGTGGCCCCGAGCAGCATGAACAGAAGGCCGTGGAAATCCGTGATGTAATGCGGGAATCCGACGCCGAGCACCGGGTGCTCCGCCAGGATGTGCTTCAGCACGCGCAGGTCGCGGAGCCGGTAGATTCCCAGGCAGCCGAAATTCTGTTTGTCGTGAAGCGTGTACTGCCAATAACCCGGATCCAGAAGCTGCGGCAGGTTGCGGACACGGCAAAAGATGTCGTTGTTGGCCGCGCAAAGGAGCGCCACGATCCCCACCAGCAGGATCAGGATGAATTTGCGCCGCACGCGGAAGATTTTCGGGAGATTGAAGACCTTCACCTTGGCGCGCGTCAGCACGGAGAACGGCAAAAAAGCGCCGAGGAAGCTGAACCAGGCCGTGCGGGAGCACGAGGCCACGAGCCCGCAGAAGATCAGCACCATCATGCCGAACTGCACAGACCTCAAGGCATTGTCTTTTTCCGCCGCTTCCAGCGCCATGGCGTAAAAGACGCTCAGCGCGCAGAGAATGCCGAGATGATTGTTGTGGATGAGCGTCAGATCCAGGAAAGACGTGCCGGCGGCGGTATTCACGACGCCGAGGATGATCTGCAGGCAGACGCTTCCCAGGTAATACGTCAACCCGAGCGTCAGAGGGAAAAAATCCCCGGAACGGCTCAGCTCCTCCTTCAGAAACGCCATGAAAAAACAGGTCAGGACCAGCACGAGAAAAAGGTTGGCCAGGATGCGCAGCGATTTACCGGGATAATCGAGCATGAACGAATCCGCAACGCCGATGGCAAGGATGAGGAAGATCGGCAGAAACGCGCGCGCGCCGGACAGTGTCGAGCGGAGGTCGCTCCACACACCTCCGCGGATGAGCCGCACGAGAAGGCTCAGGAAAAGCGCAACGTGAAAATGCTTGAGCGTGAACGGAAGGACTTTGAGAAAACCGGCGGGGTGAAAAAAACCGCTGAAGAAAAACGCCGCGTATAACGCAAAGCGGAAATCGACCATGAAGAGAAGGGCCAGTACGATCCAGCTCGCGCGCGCGGCCCAGAGCCACGGCCCCTGTAAAAGCGTGGCGCCGAGCGCCGTGAAAAACAGCAGGTGCCAGGAAATCCTCTTGGGCACGCTTTTTTCGACGCCGTCGCGGGCCAGGTCAAGCAGTCTGTTCATGCAGCACCTTTCCCACGAGGACCTGCTCGTAAACTTCGAGGTTCTGGCGCGCGGCCTGCGGCCAGAGGTAATTCGCCTGAATGTGCTTTTTCAGGCGGTCCGTGCGCGGCGCGCTCAGCATCTTCATGGTCTGCGACCGGATGCTGTCCGGCCGGTCGGGCCGCACATAAAGCACGTGGTCCCCGAAATATTCCTGGGTCGCGCCCTGGTCCGTGATCACGACTTTTGCACCGGCAAGCCCGGCTTCCAGCGCGGCGAGGCCGGGCGTTTCCAGCCAGGTGGCGAGCAGAAACGTATTGCAGGCCGCATACGCGGAAACCAGCAGCTCGGAGCCGTGCGGCAGCCCGCCCAGGAAATGCATCTGCGCCCCGGCTTCGCGGCGGCAGGCTTCGTAATAATCCTGGTAGGCCGGGACAGGATCTCCGATGAAGACCACGGGCCGGCCGATTCCCTTGAGCGCGCGCACGACG
>DATJFP010000095.1 GCA_035495615.1 Verrucomicrobiia bacterium
GAAAGCTTTTTTGAAGGCCAGGCCGGCAAAAGCGAACGCGAGCAGGTGGTGGTCTTCATCGCGGGCCATGCGAATGGGCATGATGAAAACGCGAAGCTTCACCTGCCGGGCCGGGACGTGGATTTCAAGACCCTGATCTCCTGGCTCGACGGCATCAAGACGAAGCAGATGATCGTGGTGCTGGCCACGCCGCAGGGCGAGGCGTGGATGAAAAAATTCAGCCGGCCCGGGCGCGTGATTCTCGCGGGCAACGGGCTGCGGAAGCACAACGCGCTGCCGGTCATGTTCCTGAAATTTTTTCCCGCCGAGCTTTTGGCCTCGTCTTCGCCTGGGGAGGGTGCGCAAAGCGCGCAGATTTCCCTGGCGGACGTTTTCCTCCGGACCCATCAAAAGGTGATGGAGTGGTACCGGACCAACGGCCTTTATCCGACCGAGGAGCCTTACCTGGAGGCGGATGGTGACGGCAAAGGCATCGTGCCTCCGGCTGACGAGGTGCAGGAAGCGGCCGCGGGCAGCGCTGCTGCCGGGACGGCCGAAAGCGAACGTCTCGAGGCGCTGAGAAAAAGCATGGAAAAAATACAGGGCGAAATGCCCGACCTGCGGCTGGCCCAGCAGGTTCTGTTCAAGGTTCCGGGAGGAAATCGTGAAACCGCTGCCAAGTGAAACTAAAGCGCCTGCCAAGGTGAAGATCCTGCAGGCCGAGATCGAAAACTGGAACGACGAAAAGACCGCCGCCGAAGTCATCGCGCGCGTGAAGCTTTTTCACCAGCGGACGCTGGAAGAGCTGCAGAAAGTCATTGTTGGGCAGAAAGACATCCTGGAACTGATCCTGGTCGGCATGCTCTGCCGCGGCCACGTGCTGCTGGAAGGCGTGCCGGGCCTCGGAAAGACGCTGCTCTTCAAGACGCTCGCGCAGATCCTCGATCTTAAATTCCAGCACGTGCAGTTCACGCCGGACCTCATGCCCGCCGACATTCTCGGGACTGAAATCATCCAGACCGACCCGAACACTCAGGCGCGCACGCTGAAATTCCTGCCGGGCCCCATCTTTTCGCACTTTCTGCTCGCCGACGAGATCAACCGCACGTCGCCGAAGACGCAGTCGGCGCTGCTCCAGGCCATGCAGGACAAGGAAGTCACGGTGGGAAAAAATACTTACCCGCTCGAAGAGCCGTTTTTCGTGCTGGCCACGCAGAACCCGATCGACCAGGAAGGCGTTTACCCGCTGCCCGAAGCGCAGCTCGACCGGTTCATGTTCAACCTGTTCATCGTTTATCCGACTTACGACGAGGAAGTGGAGATCGCCAAGCGCTTCACGCAGGCTTACGGGCCGAAGGTCAGCAAGGTCATCAGCCAGGAAGACATCCTGAACCTCCAGACGCTCGTGCGCGGCATGCTCATTTCCGAAGCCGGCCTGCGCTATGCCGTGGACATTGTCACGGCCACACGTCCGGGCCCCAAGGCGCCGGCGTTCGTGCGCGAATCGGTTGAATGGGGAGCGGGACCGCGCGCCACGCTCAACATCGTGCTCGCGGCGAAAGCGCGTGCGCTCATCAAGGGACGCTACTGCGTGGCCTCCGAAGACGTGCGGGCTGTCGCCATGTCCGTCCTCCGGCACAGGATCAAGCTGAACTTTTCCGCGGAGGCCGAGAACATCAAGGCCTCGGACATCATCCAGAAAATCCTGGATACCGTCCCCGCGAATCCCAACACCAAACGCTAACATAATTTCTCCCGGCGGCCGCAGGGCGTCCGGGACAGCTTTCGTATGCAAAAAAACACCGAGAAAATGCTGGACCCTCAGACGCTTGCCGCGGTCCGGAACTTTTCCCTCAAAGCGCGGCTCATCGTGGACGGTTTCCTGATCGGGCGCCATCGCGGGCCGCATCACGCCTTTTCGCACGAATACAGCCGCCACCGCGATTATTATCCCGGCGATTCGCTGAAACTCGTGGACTGGAAGCTCTTCGCCCGCTCCGACCGTTTCTTCGTGCGCGAATTCCAGGAAGAAACCAACCTCTACTGCTGGCTGCTCGTCGACATCAGCCGCTCCATGAGCTATTCGGGCCAGGCCGGGCCGGTCACGAAGCTCGAATACGCGAGCTGCCTGGCCGCCGCGTTTTCGTATCTCCTCCTCCAGCAGAAGGACATGGTAGGCCTTATCCTTTTCGACGACAGGCTGCGCCGCGTGGTGAAGCCCAGCGCATCCTCACGCCAGCTGAACATTCTCCTGAAGGAGCTCAAGGCCGTGAAGGAAGGAGGCGTCTCGGATTTTTGCCGCACCGCGCGCCTTGCCGCGAGCCGCATCAAAAAGCGCGGGCTTGTCGTGCTTTTCTCCGACCTGCTCGAGCCGATCGACCAGATCGAAAAGACGCTGAAGCATTTTCTCCACGGCGGCCGCGAGCTCATCGTCTTCCACCTGCTCACGCCCGAAGAAATCCATTTTCCTTTCAAGCGTTTCGGCTTTTTCGAGGACCTGGAAACGCGGCAGAAGGTGCTGCTGCAGCCCAACCTGCTGAAGGCCGAGTACACGCGGCGAATGCAGGAGCACCTGCAGGCGCTCAAGGCGCTGTGCCGCAGGATCAAGGTCTCTTACCAGCTTCTCGAAACCACGCGGTCTTACGATTCGGCGCTCGCGGAATTTTTCAAGGTCCGGGAGAGGATGCACTGATGGGACTTTTTTTCGCCGCGCCGCTTTATCTCGCCGGTTTCCTCAGCCTTGCCGTGCCGTTCCTGCTCCTTTTCACCAAGGCCCGGACAAGCCAGAAAACGCCGTTCAGCTCCGTGCAGTTCCTGCGCAGCCTGACGGAAAAAGCCACGCGCACGATCGAGTGGAAAAAGATGCTGCTGCTCGTCCTGCGGCTCTTGCTGCTGGCGTGCCTTGTCCTCGGATTTTCCATGCCGTTCTTTTCGAAAAGCGGCTGGCGGCTCTACGGACGGCCCAAGGTGCATCACGTCCTCGTCCTCGACAATTCCTACAGCATGAATTATTTCGAGGAAGGGCGCAGCCTTTTCGACCGGGCCAAAGACAAGGCGCGGGCGTTCGCGCAGCAGAAAATCCAGGACGGGGACCTGGTCTCGCTTTACGCGTTCAACCGCGAGCTCGAACCGGTCGTGACGTCCTCGCGCGGCAAAAAAGAAATTCTGTCTGCGCTGGACGGCCTCTGGTGCTCGGAGCTGCCGAGCGATTTCGACGGCCTGCCCGCGGCGCTGCGCAAGGTGCTGGAGCGGGAGAAGGAGCTTCCCGCGGCCGTGCATCTGTTTTCGGATTTCGCGGCGGCCAACGCCGAGGAGCGCGCGGCAATCGAACGGTTTCTCGCGCAGGAAAAGAAGATCGCGCTCGACACCATAGTGCTCGAGCCGCGCGAATACATCAACTTCGCCGTGGAAGACGTGGTCCTGCCCGATCATCCGTTTTTGCCGGGCAAGGAAGAAGAGGTGCGCGCGCATTACCGCAGCTGGGGCATGAGGCCGGGCTCGAAAGTCGTGCTGGATCTCTGGTCCGGCGGAACTCTCGTGCAAAGCCAGGAAATCGCGGTGCCGGAAAACGGAAAAGGCTGGGCTTCTTTCCGCGTGCGGTTTCCCGGGCCGGGACGCTATCCGCTGAAAATCGAAAGCTCCGCGGACGCGCTGCAGCCCGACAACGTGCGCTACGCGATCGCGAACGTGCATGACCCGCTCCGGTTTTTCCTGGTGGAAGACAAGACGTACGAGCGCCCCTTCGAAAGTCCTTACTACTACTGGATGCTGGCGCTTTCCAGCTTCGGAGGGCCGGAAGAAGAAGAGAAATGGTTCCGCATCGCGAAAAGCCGCGGCGCGGACCTGCGGCCGCTGGACTCGGAGCCGTACGACCTGGTGCTCCTCGCGGACGTGGAAAGCCTCGGGCCCAAGGATCTTAATTCGCTCCAGTCTTACGTGAAACGCGGCGGCACGGTTTTCTTCGCGCCCGGCAGCCGTTTCGCGCGCGGCAATTACCGCAAGGACGCGTACCTGGAAAAAATCCTGGGCGGACGTCTGGGGGAACCCGAACAGCCCGGGGCCGCGCGTCAGTTTCATCTGCGTCCCGTGGATTACGGCCATCCCATGCTGAGGATCTTCGACCAGGGAAGGCAGGGCGATCTGGGCCGCATTCCTTTTTCTTCGTTCACGCCGTACCTTGCCGCCGAAGGCGAGGGCGACGACCGCCGCATCCTGCTATGGTTCGAAGACCGTTGGCCCGCGCTCGTGGAAAAAAAGACGGGCAAAGGCAAAGTGTTTGTCTGGACGACGAGCCTGGGCCAGGAATGGACGGATTTTCCGAAGTCGCCGCTCTTCGTGCCGTTTGTGTTCGAGTTTTTGAAATACGCGGTCCAGAAAAGCTGGACGCATGGCCCGGTCTATCAGGCCGGGGATGAAGCCGTGCTCGCGCGGGAAAGCGCGGCCGCCAAATCGTCGGTGATCGTGAAAGACCCGCTGGGCGAGCAGACCACGCTTTACACAGACGCACGCGGCGAGCTTCCGCCGGTCGTGCTCGACAAGACGGGCATTTACGAATGGTTTGAAATGGGGCAGGAGTCCGCCGTGTGGAAATCGTTTGCCGTGAACGTCGCGGTGCGCGAATCCGACCCGCTGTACGTGGACCCGCTCGGGACCCGGGCGGAAACGCCGAAGCCCGGAACCGCGCCCGCGGGAAATGCCGCGTCGCTGACGGAGAAAAATTTCTTTTATCTTCCTTTTTTCGCGGCGGTGCTGCTGCTTCTTTTGGCCGAAGCCTGGGTCGCCAACCGTTTTTACCAGCCGCAGTGGGTTTGAGATGAAAAGCGCGCTCGAACAAAAATTGAAACGGAGAAGCCGCGGGCTCGTGATCGTGCAGGCGGCAAGAGGCGGCCTGTGGACGCTCGGCGGGCTGCTGCTCGTTTTTTACGGGCTGGTGGGCGCGCTGAATCTTAATCCGGCGTTCGCGGTTTTTCCCGTTTCGCCGGCCGCGGTGTTCGGCCTGGCGCTGGGCCTGCCTGTCTTTCTGGCGCTCGGCACCGGCCTTTTCGCGCGCATGAACACGCGCAAGCTTACGCTTTCGCTCGAGCATCATTACCCGAGGCTGCGCGACCGCATGCTCACGCTCTGGGAAATGACGGGCGGCTATGCGAACCAGGCGCAGCATCCCTTCAGCCGGGCGCTGGTCAAGAGCCTGGAATCGGAAATGAATACGCTGCTCGACCGCTTCGGGTTCGGCAAGGCCGCGGCGCTGGGCAAGCTGATCGTGCCGTGCGTGTTTGCCTGCCTGTTTGCGTTCGCCATGACCGTGCACGCGTTCGTGCAGCCGGAATTTTTCCGTCAGGGCTACCGCCTTCTCACGCACGGCAACATCCCGTCGTCTTTCCGCGTGATCACGCAGGAACGCGGGACGCCGCTCCCGTCCTTCCCGCTGGAAGTGACGCCCGGCAACTGCGAAATTCCCAAAGGCAGCAACCTGCTGATCGAGGCCGCGGTGTCCGGCTACACGCCGCAGAAGGTCACGCTCTACGTCAAACAGGAAGAGGAGATGGCCTGGCGGTTTTTTCCCATGAAGACGACGGGCCCGGGCCGTTATCAGTACCTGCTCACGCATGTCAGCGCCTCCAGCATTTACTACGTGAAAGCCGACCATCGCGAGTCGCTGGTCTACGCCATCAAGCTGTTCGAGCCGCTCGTCGTCAAGCGCGCGGTGTGGAAACTGAGATTCCCAGACTACATGGGCCTGCCCGAAGAACAGATCCAGGGCTGGGGCGAAAAGATGACGGTGCCCGCGGGCACGCGCTTCCACGTGGAGCTGGAAATGAACCGGGACGTGAAGTCCGGACGCATGACCGCGGAAGAGTCTTTCGAGATCCCGCTGAAACTCAAGTCGCCCAAAATCCTGGAAGCCGATTTCGAGCTGGCCAATGACAAGATGCTGAACCTGGAAGTCCTGGGCGCGCAGGGCGAACCGCTCGCGAACCTGCCTTCCATGTGGATCCAGGCGCTGCCCGACATGCTGCCGTACCTTGAAGTGATCGAGCCGCATGCCCAGAACTACGTTTTCCCGAGCGAGGAAGTGCCGTTCGTCATCAACGTCGAAGACGATTATGGGATTGCGTCCGTCGCGCTGGTCCTGCGCGTCCGCGGCAAGGAGCAGCGCATCGAGTGGCTGCCGGAAGGGAAGAAGCCGAAGAAAATGAGCCTGCGGCCCGTGCTCGAACTGGAAAAATTCGGGCTCCACGCCCGCGACCTGGTCTTTGCCCATCTCGAGGTACGCGACAATTATCCGGGCGAAAGCCACACGATCCGCTCGCCGCTTTTCAGCTTCCTGATCCGCGATTATGTGGAACAATTCCGTGTGAATTCGCCGCCGCCCGCGGAGCCGTCGCTCCGGAAACTTTTCGAAGACATCCTGGCCGACCAGGAAACGCTGGTGCGGGACACGTGGAATTATCTGTCCATGAGCTCGTCGCCCGCGGCGATTGAAATCAAAGACGCGGCCCCGGGCGAAAAGGCGGCCTTATGAGCGGTTCCCGCAAAACTCCCGCGGTTAAGGCGCTCGCGGTGCTTGCAGGCCTCACGCTCTGCGTGCCTTCGGGCTTTGCGCAGGCGCCGGCCGTGCCTCGCGAGATCCAGCGCATCCGCGACCAGCAGGCCGCGGTGCTCACGCGCATGGAAGACCGCTTGAAGGATATCGAGACGCGGCATCCGGAGTACATCCGCAAAAATCCCCAGGCCTTCGAGAGGCTGAAGGAATCGAAAGCCATGCTCGCGTCCTCACTCGCCGAGCTCAACAAAGGCAACGTGGACGGCGCTTTCACCGAGCAGTCGGATTTCTTTTCGGAAATCGCCCAGATCTTCGTCGAGGGCATCAACTTCCTTCGCGACGAAGAAGAAAGCAAAACCCCGCCGCTCGGCACATTTCTGGACAAGCAGGGCGACAACGTCATGTTCCCGCGCGAGAAAAAAATGACGGTCGGGACCAAGCCGTTTTACGAGGCGCAGAAATTCGAGAAAGGCGAAGTGGTCAGCATGGCCACTCAGGCCTCAGAGCCCGAACCCAGCCCGGACAAGGACTCGTACATGGAAGCGCAGGACAACGGCCAGAAGATTTTCAAGGACCGCCTGCAAAGCGAGCAGAAACAAAAATCCACGACCGGTTCCGGCGGCGCGCTGGAATCTTTGGGAGAAAATCCCGCGGTTTCGAAGACCACGCAAAAGATGAAACTCGAAATCACGGAGCAAAGCGGCGGCGGTCCTTCCGGAGAATCCGGCAATGCGGGAGACGGCGCGGACGGAGCTTCAGGATCCGGAGCCTCAAAAAGTTCTCTGGCCGGCAAAGGCCCGGACCAGGGGCTTCCTAAAACGGGCGAGCCCGCAGGAGAAGCCTTGAAAGGCGCGGCTTCGTTCAGCGGCGCCGCGGGCAGCGCGGGGGGATCGGGCGCGGGGCCTTCCGGAAATTCCGCGGACACGACGGAAGCCGGGACGCTGCATCTCGGCGCGGGCGAGGGACGCGGAGGCAGCTCGGGTTTTCAAAAAAGCGGAAGCGGCGGCGGGCAGGCCGGCGGCGCGGGCAGCGGAAGCGGGGGAACTAAAGGACGGAGTTTCGAAAAACAAGAAAAGAAAAATCCCCTCACCCTTCCCCTCTCCCCTGAGGGGAGAGGGATGGGAGAGGGGGACGCGAGAGAAGCGGCTATGCAAGAAGCGCTTGCTTCGGCTTCGGGCGGCGGGGCGGCCGCAGGCCCGGAAGCGGCCTCCGGAAATTCGCTGCAGGGCGCGGGAACGGACAGCGGCGCCGGAGCCGGATCAGGCGGCGCGGAAAAAAGCGCAGGTTCGGACGGGCAAGGTTCGGGCGGACGCGGCAGCAGTCTGGATGCGGGAACGCCGGAACCTTCGGGCGCGGAAAATCTCTGGCGTTCGAAAGATGGAAATCTCCAGGCCTCGACCGGTACCGGAGAATCTTTTTCGGCGAAGAGCCAGGCCGGAAGCAGCGCGAAAATCGGAAGCGGTTCGCAAAAAGCGGTGGCGTCAAAATCCGGAGGCGCGGGGCTTGCGGCCAGCGGCGCCGGACAGGGAATCATGGGCGGCGGGGCTTCCTCTTCTCCTGCCGCGGGAACCGAAGGGCAGGGCAAAGGACCTTCGAAAGCCGAAGCCGGCAAGGAAGGGCTCACGCTCGGAGGTCATGAAGCTTCCGCGGGACTTGGAGAAAGCGGCCAGGCGTCGAACGGCACCGGCGGCGGCGCGGGTTTTTCCTCGAGCGCGGCGGTTTCCGGAGCGAAGAAAAGCCAAGGCGTTTCTGAGAGCGGCGATGAGGGGGCTCAGGGCGCGCGTTCCGGAGACGGAAGCGGAAGCGGCAACGGCAAGGCGGAGGGAGATTTGAAAACAGGCGGCGCCGGAGGGCTCAGCGGAAGCGCGGCCTCGGGCGGACAGGGCATGAAAGGCGGAGCCGGCGCGGCCGCAGAGTCGGGCAGCGATTGGGGCGTTCTGGGAAGCGCGGGTAAAGAAAGCGGCGCGGGGCTGAGTGGTGCGGCCGGAAATGAGGCGCGGGAAGGAAGCGGCGCTTCCGGAGAATCCACGGGACAAGGCGGACGGGGCGCGGGCAATGCCTCGCGCGGCGGAGGCAGTTCCTCCCTTAATTATATGGAAGGCTCGGGCGACGGAGCCGGAAAGAGCGGCGCGGGAGGCGAAGGCCTGGGCCGCGGCGGACTTTCTGCGGGCGCGGGACAGGGAGATTCGGGCAGCGCCGAAACGCGTTCGTCCGCCTCCGCTCCAGGCGCGCGCGAAGCGCTTGATCAGGCCGCGGCGCAAAAGGCAGTCTTGGAAGCAGCGGCTTCCGGAGCGGGACAAGGCAAGAGTGCCGGAGCTTCGGGACTTTCTTCCGGCGGCGCAGGGGCAGGGAATCAAAAAAAGGCGGACGGCAAAGGCGGCGGCGGTTCCGCGGCGGGCGCGGCTTCCGGGGCGGGAGCTGCGGCTGCGGGTTCGGGATCGGGAGCCGGTGGAGGCGGAGGCGCTTCTGCGGCACGGCGCGCGGCCTCGGGGTCTGCGGCGGGAGCGGGTTGGAGCGGTTCCGGAGCGGGCGGAAGTGCCGCGGGGCAGGCCGGAGGTTCCGGCGGCGGAGGAGGCGGTGCCGCGGGTCAGGCTGGCGGTTCCGGCGGCGGAGGTGGCGGTGCTGCGGGTGCGGGCGCTGGAGCTGCTGCGGGCGCGGGCGGAAAAGGCGATGCGCCTCCTTCCGAGAAACAGGACAAAACTCCGGAAACAAAAGAAGCGCGCGCTTCTCAGGCCACAAAAAATGAAGAAGGAAACCAGCCTCCGGAAAAATCGCCCCTCGAACAGGAAGGCGAGGCTCTGTCCGAAGAACAGGATCCGCTGAAATCCCAGCTGACGGACCAGGAAACGCAGCTGCAGAATCTCGACGAGCAGGACACCACGGCCGCGATCCGGGAATGGCTGCTCCAGGAAAAAATCCTGCTCAAGGAGATGAAGCGCTTCAAGCCCGTGAAGAAACCGAATCCGCGCAACGTGCCGTGGGAATTTTACGTGCTGCGGCAGAAACAATTGCTGAACCAGCTCAAGCAGCTTCGCCGCCGCATCGAATTTTTCGGCAAGAGCGACGACTATCTCCTCGAGCTGCAGAAGCTTTCCGAATTCGCCAACCGGCTGCTCGACCTTTTGAACCGCGGGGATTACACCGAATACGAAGCCGCGGCCCACGCTTATCAGGACCTTCTCAAAGACATCCGCAGCATCCGTCCCGTGCCTTCGCGGGAAGTCAAAGAATCCCAGAAGTACCGCGCCGCGGAAGAAGAGCCCGTGCCCGAAGCTTACCGGGCCATGGTGTCGCGTTACTACCAGCTTCTTTCCGAAAGATAACCATGAAATCCGGCCCGGGATTTTTCCCGGAGATAACATTTCTGAATCCGCTGCCGGGGCCCGTGCTGTTTTTTCTGGCCCTCGCGGCCGCGGTTTTTTTCTTCTCCGCCTTCCACCGGTTTTCCGTGAAGCCTTCCCGGCGGCTGCGCCTTGCGCTGGCGGTCCTGCGGGCGCTTGCGCTCGGGCTTGTCTTCCTCATCCTCCTGGATCCCTACACCCGCCAGCGGGGCCGCGCCGAATGGATGGGCGTGCTCGTGGACACGTCCGCCAGCATGGGCATTGCCGAGCCCGGCGAGGCCGCGCCGCGCTTTGCGCTGCTTCAGGCGTTCCTGGAACAGGACGCGGCCTGGAAAAAAAACGCGAAGCTGCTTTTCCGCACGATCGAGACTTTTGACGCCGGCCTGCATCCGGCGGAAGCACTTGGAAAAATGAAGCCGGAAGGAAAAGCCAGCCAGCTTGTCGCCGCGCTCCAGGAAATCGACAGCCGCTACCGGAACGACCCGGACCTCCTGGGCTGGATCGTGTTCACCGACGGCGCGGCCACGGATGCGCCGCCCCAGCCGGGCAGGATTTTCGGCGAGTTCTCTTTTCCCTGGATCGCGGTGCAGACAGCGTCCGAAAAAGAAATCCCGAACGTGCGGATGCTTACGCCGGAAATGCGGCCGCTCGCCTTTGCCGGCGAAATCATTCCCGCGAAGGTGCGGTGGACTTCCAATCTCGAGCCGAAAACGAAATTGAGCCTGAAGGTCCGCGTGGGCGAAAAAGAGGTGCTGGACAAATTGGTGGAGGCGGGCGACGGTGCCGCGGAGCTGGAGATCCAGGCGCCCGAAGCCGGGGACTATCCGGTCGAGGCCGCGCTCCATCCTCTGGACGCTGAAGGCGCGAGGGACGACAATTCCGCGCGCGCCTGGCTGCGTGTCGTGCCGCGCCGCGTGCGTGTTTTTTACATCGAGTCTTTTTACAAAGACGAAAACCGTTTCAAGAAAGCCCTCGAAACTGATGCGGACTTCGACGTGACGTTCGCGGCGAGCCTGCTCGGTTTCGCGCGCAAAAACCAGGTCCCGTTCATCAAAGACCCGCTGTACGGCCTGCCGCAGAAAAGGGAAAACTTTTTCCAGTACGACGCGATCGTGCTGAGCGACGTGAAGCGCTCGCTTCTTTCGCCCGACCAGGTGCGCTGGACGCGCCAGCTGGTGGAAGAGCAGGGCGGCGCGCTCATCATGATCGGCGGCATGGACTCCTTTGGCGACGGCGGTTACGTGGGCACGGAGATCGAGGCCATGCTGCCGGTCGAGATCAGCGAGGAATATAAGAAGGATGTTTTTCTCGCGGCCAAGGGCAAGGCGGAAAAACAATTCCGGCCCGTCCTCGTCAAAGGTGCTGAAGCGCATCCGCTGGTTCGGCTCGTGGACGATCCGTCCGAAAATGCGAACCTGTGGGCGAACATTCCACTGCTTGGCGGCTACAACTATGTCGGACGCCTGAAGCCGGGCGCCACCGCGATCCTGCAGCATCCGGCCGACGAAAGCACGTTCGGCCCGCGCGTCATCCTGGCCGTGCAGAATTACGGACGCGGGAAAGTCGCGGCCTTTACTTCCGACGTGACGCCAAACTGGGGGACGGAGTTCCAGGACTGGAAAGACGACGAACACGGCTGGCTGTTTGCCAAGTTCTGGCGGAACGCGTTGAAATGGCTGACGGAAAACCGGGTGCTGGGCCGGGCTTCGGCACTGGACATCCAGATCAGTCCGGATCTCGCCGAGGCGCATGAAGAAATCGAAATCCGGGTGCGCGTGCCTGAAGACGCGGGGCCTGGCGCTGCGCTGCGCGCGGAGCTTTCGAAAGACGGCGCCGTGGCCGCGTCGCATGCGTTCAGCGGCGGTTTCGAAAACGCGGCCGCATCCTGGACCGTCTACGGCCTGGAGGCCGGCGATTACGCCGTCCGCGTTTTTTACAGCGCGCCGGACCGCATGCCGGTCGAGGCGGAAAAACGCTTCACGGTCCACGAATCCCGCCGCGAATCCGATCATTTAAAGGGAGACAGCCTTCTGCTCAAAGAGCTCACGGCCAGGACGCATGGCGTCTATCTTCCGTTCGAAGATGCCGGCGGCCTGGAATCCGCCATCGAAAAAATCAGGAAGGTCCAGCTCCGGCGGCATGCCGCGCCCTTCTGGAACCGGCCGGGATTTTATCTCGCCCTTCTCGCGCTGCTCATGGCCGACTGGCTCCTGCGGAAGAAAAAAGGCCTGGACTGAATAAACGCCGTTGCGGCTCCGTCTCCATTTGGTAGAATAGCTTCCCCCGGAACAGGAGTTTTATGAAATCCCGTCATTTTCTGGTTTTTCTTTTAATCGCCGCCGCCGGCGCGTCCGGCTGCGACACGCTTGCTCCGTTTGTCCAGGACTTCAACATCATCTCCATTCCCCAGGAAAAAGAGATTGGCGCCCAGATGGCGCAGGAAGTCGCGAAGCAGATGCAGATCAATACCGATTCCGCGCTGAACGAGCGTGTGAGCGCCATCGGCCGCAGGCTGGTGAATGCTCTTCCGCAGCGCGATTTCGATTATCAATTTTCCGTGGTGAACGACGACACACCGAACGCCTTCACGATCCCCGGCGCCCATATCTACGTGCACACCGGGCTTCTCAAATTTGTTTCCGACGACGATGAGCTGGCGGGCGTGATCGGCCACGAAATCGGCCATGCGTACGAACGGCATCCGGCCAAGGGCATTTCGCGGCAGTACGGGCTCGAGCATCTGGCGGGAATCGTATTGAAAGGGCACGAGACCCAGCTGCGGTCCATGACGCTGCAGATTATCGGCGGCGGTTTCCTGAGCAAGTACGGCCGCGACGACGAGCGCGAAGCCGACGAGATCGGATTCCTTCTGGCGCGGCGCGCGGGTTACGACGGCGACGGCCTGCTCCGCTTTCTGAAAAAACTTCTCACGATCACGGGCAATGGCCCGACGCTTATTTTCTTCCAGAGCCATCCGCCCACGCCCGAGCGCATCGCGCGCCTCGAGGCGTTGGCCAAAGGCGCGCCGGTTTCTTTTCCCGCGCCGTCGAACGGTTTGGCCATGGCGCCGCTTGCATATCAGCCGCAGGCCCCGCGCGCGGCTTATGCCGTGCAGCCCGCCTATGCGGCTCCGGCGCCGTCCGCTTCTTACCCTCCGGCGCGCCG
>DATJFP010000096.1 GCA_035495615.1 Verrucomicrobiia bacterium
TTCATGCTTCCGGAAATCATCATCAAGGCCCATGACCTGGGCTTCAAGATCAAGGAAGTCCCCTCCAACCACCGCGGCCGCAAATGGGGCAAGTCTTCCCTCAACATGAAGATCATGGGGCATGCTCTCGTGGATGCCTTCCGCTTCTGGATGCACCGCCGCTCCCCGAAATACAATCCGGGTTCCCGCCCGTCGCCGCGCCAGGAATCGCTGGCCGCGCTGAAAAGCTGATCCATTTAAAATTCAAAAAGGGAAAGTTCCGCGCAGGACGATTCTGTCCATGGCAGGAATTTTAACGGTAAGCGGTCATCATCCAGGCTTTGGGGCGGAGCAGGATACGCGGAATCGCGCTGAGCCCGTTCAAAAGGCCATGGAGTGCCGGCATCGCCTGGATGCGCTGGGCGAGGCGGAGCTTCCACGTGTCGCGGCTGCCCCGGAGATTTTTGCGATAAACGTAATCGTCAATGAAGGAAAAAAAGTGCAGCTTCACGCTGCGGAATCCGCCGTCTTTGGCGCCGCGGCACCATTGCGGGAGCGTGTACGCGTTTTCATTGAAGCCTTCATCGATAGCTTCCTGCAGCGCCTTTCCGGACTTGTCCTCGAAAATGCCGAACGCGCATTCGTGCAGCGCCACAACTCGGCCGCCCGGCCGGAGGACGCGCGCGAATTCCGAAAATAGCGTCTTGAGATCTTTGCAGTGATGGATGACCGAGTGAGAAAAAATAATGTCGAACGACTGGTCCGCGAACGGAAGCCGGTTCATGTCCCCCATCAGCCGGTCGAAATAAGCGCCGTCGGCATCGAAATAAAGGTCCGCGGCCTGAAGGTAGTTTGAAACTTCCAGCGCCACCACGCGGCAGCCCTTCTGCGCAAAACGCCACGATGCCCAGCCGAAACTGGCGCCGACTTCCAGGATCGTTTCTTCGCCGGTCAGCTTCATGAATTCGAGCGTCTTGAAAAAACGTTCGGCATTGCCGCCCTGATTGTCGAAGCTGCCGCCGGGCTTGAAAAGGTCGCTGCCATCACCGGCCGGGAGCGAAAGAAAAACGCTGCGGAAACGCTCGAGGGTCTCACGATTGATCGGATATTCGGCGTTCGCGGTTCTCAGGTAGCTGTGCGCTTCGGCGTGCTTTTTTTCATGAGCCACTTCAGGGGCCAGCTCTCCGAGCATATCGAGAATGCCGTCCAGGATCGAATAGACGGCGCCGCAGCTTTCGCAGGCCAGGGAGCCTTCACGGATTTCGCGCGCGTCTTCACGCGTTTGGGAAAAACGCCAGGAGGATTGCCCGCACGCCGGGCATTTCAGCAGGGACGCTAAATCTTTTTTCATCGACGGTAAACTCGCTTTGGGGGGGGCGTGCAGCCATGGTACCCGCAAACAAGGCCGTTGTCCTGCAAAATCTTTTGGTTTAGCCGGGCTTACGGCGCCAGAGGGCAAACCCTTCGCTTTCAAACTGCGGTTCATAGCCGAGCGCCGTCATCTGCGGACGCTCCTCGCCTGCGGGCCGCGTGCCGGGCTCCCAAAAACTCTCGTCCCAGACCACGAAGTCCGGCTTCAGGCGGCGCGCCTGTTCGGCTTTCGAGGGTTCCCCATTATAGTCGAATTGCCAGACCTCTTTGTGATTCGGCGTCTGCGCGATGAAATTGTTGTGAGTCAGGACCGAAGATGCGCTGGGAAGCGCGCGGAGCTGCCCGCGGACCACGGCGTTATGCGCCGTCAGCCCCTGGGAAGACTCCCACATGAAAAAAGCTTCCGACGGGCCGGAGCGCAGCACCGCCACAGCGAGGAGCGCAAACAGGATCCAGTTCCTGTTGGCTTGCAGCACGGGGCGGCGCAGGAGATTTTTATAGCCGTAAACCGCGGAGATGACGACAAAAAGAGAGAGGCCGGCCGTGTAATGGTAATTGAGCGACATGTAGGTCTCGTTCCGGGAAAGGACGTTCTGAGCAAAGGTAGGCAAGGTCAGAAGGATCGTCGGGTGAAGGAAAGACAAAAACAAAAAAGGCGAAAAAATCTTCGCGGCATAGGACAAGACATCGCTGCGGAATAAAAATCCAAGCCATGCGCGCCAGGAATCCAGATGCTTGTAGGACCCTTCGTACAGCGAGGCGTGCCCGCTGAAATACGGCACGACCCATTTGACTTCCCAGACCAGCAGCAGGGCCGAAACAATCATCAGCACGAGGCCGAGCCCCCGCTTTTTCAGAAAAAGAAACGCGTAGACGCCGAAGATGAACGGGATGAGCAGCATGTTTTCTTTGGCGCTGGCAATGACGGCCAGGCAGAGCAAAAAAGGAAGGGTTCTGTTTTTTTTCAGCAGCATGAAAGCCGCGATCATAAACGGCTTGACGAGGATTTCCGGATGAAAATCTTCATGAATGGGGCTTCGCACGGGAAGGTAAAAACAGAACGCAAGCACGAACGCGAGGGCGGCGGTCCAGTCCCCCGTTTCCTCGCGGGTGAAGGCGGCGATCAGCGGCAGGCACGCGGCCGTCATGAGCGCCTGAAGGATAATCAGGTTTTGCGGGTCAGGCCACAGCGAATAAAGCGGCGACAGAGGGAAGAGGAGAAAGCTCACATGGTCGCCCAGCAGGCTGATGCCGCCTTTCAGGGACGAATATTGGGGAAGCCCGTGGACGGTGTTCCAGAGCGCCTGAGCAAAAATCCCCAGGTCAAAGCCGCGGGACTCGAGTGCCGCATGACGGATAAGGCCCGCGGCGATCAGGGACCCCGTAAATCCCGCGGTCATCAAGGCCAGGGACAGCTTGGCATGATTTCCCGCCGCTTCACGCACGGCGCGGACGAGCAGGAAGCGGTCGAATTCGCGGCGTTCGAGAGCATAGGCGATCCCCAGGAAGCCCGCAAAAACCAGGACGCACAGCCGCATGATCTTGGTGCAGGATTTCTTTGAGGTGAAGTCGTGGACGATGCCGAAGGGAATCAGTGGAATAAAATTGGTGAGGATTCCGAAAGCGCAGACTAAAAAAACAACGGTGAGCGTAAGATCGAGAAGGCGAAAGCGGCCTGAGGTGGAAGCGCTGCTGCGGAGAGCCGGAGGGGCGCCGCTCATGAACTCAGGACATGCCGGCCCC
>DATJFP010000097.1 GCA_035495615.1 Verrucomicrobiia bacterium
TGGCAGGTGATCGAAGAAAGCCAGCCGCATGAGAAACTAAACGCGAACCTCATCCAATTCCGCGTTAAAGTGCCCAAGAACGGGGAAACGGTACTGGATTACCGCGTAAAGACAGGATACTGACATGAAAAAAATCATTTCTTTTTTGATGGCGGCGGTTTTGATGGCGGCGGCGCCGGCTTTCAGCGAGGAAGCGGCCCCCGAGACGCGGCAGGCGGATTTCGCAGGCGGATGTTTCTGGTGCCTCGAGCCGCTCTTCGACAAAATCCCGGGCGTGATTTCCACGACGCCGGGCTATGAAGGCGGCAGCGTGGTCAATCCGACCTACGAACAGGTTTCCAAGGGACTCACCGGCCACGCGGAAACCGTGCGCGTCGTCTACGATCCGTCGAAGGTGTCCTACGAGAAGCTCCTGGACGCATACTGGCATGAGATCGATCCCACGACCTTGAACAAACAATTCGTGGACGAAGGCACGCAGTACCGGACCATCATTTTTTATCGCGACGAGGGACAGAAGAAACTGGCCGAGGAATCCAAGGCGGCCCTGGAGAAATCCAACGTCTACGGCGGCAAGCCCATTGTCACGGAAATCATCCCGGCCGCGGACTTTTATCCGGCAGAAGAACATCACCAGGATTATTACAAGAAGAACGACATCCAATACCACTTCTACCGTATGGGCTCCGGGCGCGACAGTTACCTCAAATCCGTTTGGGGAAAAGAAAAGAAGTCCGAGTAAATTTTCCCGCCGGTTGTTATAATGATTTTCCCCCAAATTTTTTTCCGGGAGCGACGATGAAGCCGGTTCAGAATCCCCCGAATCCCTTTCTCTCCGACGACTGCCAGTACCTCGACGGGATGACTCCGCCCGCGAAGCTCGAGGTCTTTTTCGACAGGACGCGGAACATCCTGTCCAAGAACGATTCCCCGGATCTGGGCTTCAAATGGAGCCTGAATCCCTACCGCGGCTGCATGCACGCGTGCGCGTATTGTTACGCCCGGCCCACGCACGAGTACCTGGGCTTCGGCGCGGGCACGGACTTCGAGACTAAAATCGTGGCGAAGCCGCGCGCCGCGGAACTTTTGCGCGAGACTTTCATGAAACGCTCCTGGAAAGGCGAGCTTATCGTTTTTTCCGGCGATACGGACTGCTACCAGCCGCTGGAAGCGCATTACCGCCTGACGCGCGCCTGCCTGGAAGTCTGCCTGGAATTCGGAAATCCCGCGGCCATCATCACCAAATCTTTTTTGGTCACGCGCGACCTCGAGCTTTTGAAAAACCTGCACGAGCGCACGCACGTTTCGGTCACGGTCAGTATCCCGTTTTTTTCCGAAAAGACCGCGCGCATCGTGGAGCCGGGCGCAGCCTCGGTGTCCAAGCGCTTCGAGGCCGTGAAACTGCTGGCCGACGCGGGGATCGAGGTCAGCGTGAATATCGCGCCCGTCATTCCCGGGCTCAGCGATTCGGATATTCCCCAAATCCTGAAGCGCGCGAAAGAATGCGGCGCGCAAAGCGCGGCCATGGTCCTCCTGCGCCTTCCCGGCCACGTGAAAGAGGTTTTCATCCAGCAGATGAAGACGCATTTTCCGCTGGCTGCGGACAAAATCATCGGGCGGCTGCGCGAGACGCGCGGCGGAGAGCTTTACCGCTCCGAGTTCGGCGAGAGATTCCGCGGCAAGGGCGATTACTGGGACAATATCCGCAAGATGTTCGACACGACCTGCGCGAGGCTCGGCCTCAACCGCGACGCGCCGGAATCTCCGCGTCCGCCGTTCCAGCGGCCCGGCAGCCAAAAAGAATTTACTTTCGCCTGAGCGGCCTTCATAATCCGGCATCATGAACACCGTGCACATGAGAATCTGGATCGGCGTGCTCCTGCCGATGATCGGCTTCCTTTTTCTCGCCTATGCTTTTTACGCGGTGCGGCAGGGCACGGTGCGCATGGGCGGGCGCTATTCCGGCGGTAAAAAAATCAGCCGATGGGAGCATCCCTTCGCGTTCTGGTACGAAGTCATCAAATACGCGCTCATCGGCTTTTTCGGCATGAGCCCGCTGCTGCATCCGGGCGGGCCGCAGGCCTGGGCGCGCGGCATGAGCGGCCTCATGGCGCACGCGGACGTGCTGCTGATGGTGTTCGGAATCGCGGCGCTGGCGTATGCGGTCTGGCAGGTTTGGGCGGGTGTTTCCTTCGGGAGGCATTACCAGCCGATTTTAATGGCCGAGACCCCGAAACGGTTTTGGATGAACGTCTCCCGGTTTTTCTTGTTCGGCCTGATCCTGATTGCTTTCGGAAGCATGGGCATGGAGCGGCTCATCGGCCTCATGCATTCGGAATTCCACATCTGACCATGCCTTCCCGGGACAAAACCGTCGACATCCTCCGCGGTATCGCGATGGCCGTCATGGTGGAGGCGAACATGGCCGGGCCGCTTCTCAATGAGCCTCATCCGTCCGGCCTCCGGCTGCTGGGCACTCTGGCCGCGCCCCTTTTTGTTTTTCTTGCGGGCATGAGCGTGCAAATCACGGCGTCCCGGTATTCTCTTTCCCATTATCTCCGCAGGGGACTCGAGCTGATCGCAGCCGGCGCCCTGATCGACCTCGCGATATGGAAGATCCTGCCTTTCACGAGTTATGACGTCCTCTACCTGATCGGCCTTTCGCTGCCGCTTGTTTTTCTCGCGGGAAAGTTGAAGCCGTCATGGCGGGGGGCCCTGATTGTGGGGATTTTTTTCGCGGGGACCGCGCTCCGTAAGTTCTGGGGCTATTCGCCGGAGGCATTGGAAGTGCTTCTGGGAAAGGGGGCGGCCTTTCCGCCCGCGCGCGCGGTGCTCAAAAGCGGGCTTGCCGACGGCTGGTTCCCGGTTTTCCCGTGGATGGGTTTCGCGCTGCTGGGATTTCAAATGGGGGAATGGTGTGAGTCGACGCGGAGCTTCTCGAGAGCCGTGCCTCATCTCATCCGGCTGAGTCTTGCGGCCGGCGCGGCCGCGGTTTATTTTTATCCGTCTCCCGCGCTCACGCGCGAAGGCTACAGCGAACTCTTTTATCCTCCCACGCTGGGCTTTTGCCTGCTGTCGGCGGGCGGACTTTTGCTGCTTTACCGCCTGATCAAAAAGATCGAAGGCCTTGCGCCCTGCGAGCCGCTGGCCCTGTTCGGGAAAAATTCTTTTTTCGTGTACGTCCTGCACCTGGTCGTCATCGAATACGCGCTGGTGCCGTTTTTCGGCCGGGAGCCGCTGCCGGTTTTTCTGGGACTCTATGCGGGGATGATGGGGCTTCTCGCGATTGCCGCCGTGCTCAAGGCGAAGGTTCAGGCCTCGAGCTGGGGAAAGGCGTCGCCGTAGGTGACTTCGGTGGGATGCTCCGCCTCGTAGCGGGTCATGAACTCCAGGAACATTTCGCGGGCGTCGTGGTTCTCGACGCGGAAACAGGCGTCCTGGGCCATCTCGATGCGGGTCAGCGTGAAAACGCTTGGGGAAAGCTGGTAGGCGGCAACGCTGTCGTCGCAGGCCTTTTTGTAAAGCGCGAGACGGGCGTCGTGGGAATCTTTTTTGACGCGCAGCTCATACGCCTTGGCCGCGGCGTGTTCCGCGCGCACCATGTGATAGCTGGCCTGCCACGACCGCCAGCCGCAGCCCGGAAGCAGCGCGAGGAGTCCGAGAAAAGCCCAAAGTTTCATGCCCGCCGTTTTCATGGGCAACATGGTAACAAAAACGGCGTTTAAAAAAAAGTACGGATGGGCCGATGAGAAGAAAAGGAGGCTTTTTATGAAAACTTTGTTTCTGATCGCGATCGCCGTCTTTGCCGCCTGGGTGGCCGGCGTCCGGGTGCATCCGGAAGTAGCCCCGGATTATTTCCGGATTTATTTGGAGAAAGATTACCGCAGGATCGACTTCCGCAACGGGACGCAAGCCCTGGGTGAATTCGTGGCCGAGCGCGACGGCCGGGTCGAGATGAAAGTCCGGGAACAGCTCGTGAATTATCCGGTTTCCGACATCGAGCGGATGAAACAGATCGGCCCCGTGGAAATCTGCCGGGCCCTGGGGGAAGGAAAGATTCTCATGCCTGCGGGAAAGCCGCTTTTCAGCTTCCGGCCCGAAGACGGCCTCTTCTCGCACAGAAAGCTCGAGCTCGCCGCGCCCCGCTGATTCAGCTTCCGCTCCCGCATAGCGAGTCCAGCCGTTCCAGCTCGCCCATCAGGATGTCTCTGGCCGGGCGCAGTTCCCCATCCGGCAATTTGACATAGACCTTTTCCCCGTGAGCCGAGCGGTAGCACCACTTGGAAATCCAGGCTTCCGCGGTTTCCTTTTTGTAATTCCGGGAGAGGTGGAACCGGATGAACGGGGAAACGAGGCCGGCTTTGTAGTAGCGGCCGTCGTAAACGATCTCGACCGGGGTTTTTTCGAGAAGATCGATGAGGTAGATCAGTTTCGACAGCTCGGACGGAGGACGGCTTTGAAAGTGCTGCAGCGCGGCAGGGGCGCTGTCAAAGACAGGTGCTGAGGTGAGCAAAGGTTCGGCCGCCCCGGCGGTAGAGGCCAGCGGAAAAAATCCCACAAGCAAGACAAAGGACAATTTCTTCATAGGGATCCTTCTCTAATGGTTCATGCCCGCAAGCTTTTTACCGCATAAAGGTCTCATGTTGAATAAGGATTCCCATGAGAACGATGTAAGGTTTGCGTAAAGAATGAGACTCGTTTTCCCTGAGCGAAAAAAGCTTTATCGCCCGGAGCCGAGGCGGTATGCTGATGCCATGGAAACGGACAAAAATCCTTTTGAAGGCCATGAACTGCAATTCCCTCTGAACTGCCATTTCCGTATCGTGGCCCAGAACGTGCCCGGCATCCGCGAAAGCCTGGAAGCCGTTCTCCGGGGCCTGGACATACAGTCGCCGCTGCAGGAAGGCCAGGCCTCGGCCAAAGGCGCCTACCGCACTTTTAATTTCGACGTCGAGATCGAGTCGCGCGAAGCCATGAACCGCATCGACTCGAGCCTCCGCCAAAATCCCAACGTCAAGATGGTCCTCTAGCCATGGAAAAATTCCGGATCGCGGTTCTTGCGATGCTGCTCCTTACTCCCGCGGCGCATGCGGAGGAAAAGGTGACGGCCGTTCCCGCCTTCCCGCATCTTTCTTTTGAGCAGCCCGTGGACCTTCAAGCGCCCGGCGACGGCTCCGGACGCCTCTTCGTCGTCGAACAGAACGGGACGATCCGGGTCTTTGCCAATGATCCCGAGGTCCGGGAAAGCGCGGTTTTCCTGGATATTCACGAACGCATCGCGCAGGAGCACAGCGAAGAAGGCTTGCTGGGTCTGGCCTTTCATCCGGATTTCAAGACCAACGGTTTTTTTTACGTGAATTACACCGCGCCCGATCCTCTCAGGACCGTGATCGCGCGCTACAGCGTCAGTGCGCAGGACCCTCAGAAGGCCGACCCCGCGAGTGAAAAAGTCGTTCTCGAGTTTCTCCAGCCGTACGCCAATCACAACGGCGGGCAGATCGCCTTCGGGCCGGACGGTTTCCTGTACATTGCCGCCGGGGACGGCGGTTCCGGCGGCGACCCGCACGGCAACGGCCAAAGCCGGGGCACGCTGCTGGGCAAGATCCTGCGGATCGACGTGAACCGAGAGGAAAAGGGGCTGGCATACGCCATCCCTGGGGACAATCCTTACGCCGGCAATCATGAAGGCCTGCGCGAAGAAATCTTCGCGTACGGGCTTCGCAATCCCTGGCGGTTCAGCTTTGATTCCCAGGGGCGGTTATGGGCGGGGGACGTGGGACAGGACCGGATCGAGGAAATCGACCGGATCGAGAAAGGAAAAAATTACGGCTGGAATGTGATGGAGGGAAGCCTTTGTTTTTCCCCGGACGAAGGGTGCCCGCGCGAAGGCTTGGAACTTCCGGTGGCGGAATATGGACGGGACAAGGGCCAGTGCGTGACCGGAGGCCACGTTTACGAAGGTGAGGCTGTTCCTTATCTCAAAGGCCGCTATGTGTACGCGGATTTTCTCAGCAACCGCGTCTGGGCGCTCCGGGAAAAGCCGGACGGCGGCTTTGAGCCCGAAGAGCTGATGCAGACTTCTTTTCATACGGCCTCGTTCGGGGTGGACGAGAAGAAAGAACTGTATTTCTGCGCCTTTGACGGGCAGATCTACCGGCTTGAAGCCGCGGGAAAAGCCTGATTGTTCAAAACGAGACCGGCGCTATAATACCTCCCATGATCGCAAGACTACTGAACTACCTGAACCATGACCTCTGGCGAGTGCGCGCACGCACGCTGCCGCGCCGGCGGTCTTTGGTCGTCCGCACCCTGCGCATCCTCATGCTGTCCTTCAAGGAATTCAACGGCGACCAATGCTCGCTCCGGGCTTCCGCGCTGACGTTTTATTCTTTCCTGTCCATCGTGCCTCTGTTTGCCATGGCTTTCGGCATCGCCAAGGGGTTCGGACTCGAACAAGTCCTGCAGACCCGGCTCCTGGAGGAGATGAAAGGCCAGGAAGAAGCCATGAACCGCATCATCCAGTTTTCGCAGGTGATGCTGCAGAACACCCAGGGCGGCGTCATCGCGGGCATCGGCGTCATCCTTCTCTTTTGGACCGTGATGAAGGTGCTGACCAACGTCGAGGACGCGTTCAATCACATCTGGAGGGTGCAGAAAGGCCGGAGCTGGGGCCGCAAGTTCTCGGATTACCTGTCCTTCATGCTGATCTACCCGATTTTTCTGATCCTGGCGAGCAGCCTCACGATTTACGTGGTGAGCCAGCTTTCCGAGCTGACGCGCGAATTGTCCTTCCTGGGCCGGATCGGGCCTGTCGTCCTGGGGACGCTGCAATTTCTGCCGTACCTCGTGCATTGCGGGCTCCTGACATATCTGTATATCTTCATGCCCAACACGCGCATCCCATTTTCCTCCGGGCTGCTGGGCGGGATGGTCGGCGGCATCACCTACCAGGTCGTGCAGAAGATCTATATCTATTTCCAGATCGAAGTGGCCAAGCTGGGCGCGATCTACGGCAGCTTTGCCGCGCTGCCCCTTTTCCTGCTGTGGCTGCAGATGAGCTGGATCATCATCCTGTTCGGGGCCGAGATCTCGTTTTCCCATCAGTACGAAGAAGCCTACGAATTCAGCGAAGACGCGGACCGGGCCAGTCCGGCGCTGCGAAGGCTGCTGTCCTTGTGGGTCACGGCTTACTGCGTGAAGGGGTTCCAGGCGGGAAGGGGGCCCGTGGGATTCAACGAGCTCTGGGAAAAACTCGACATTCCTGTCCGGCTTTTGAGGCCGCTTCTGTCGCAGCTCGCGGGCGCCGGCATCCTGGTCGAGCTGGCCGACGAACACGGAACGGTCAATGCGTATCAACCCGCCCGGGACATCGGCCAGATGTCGGTGAGTTCGGTCCTCGAAGCGCTGGACAACCGCGGCGATTATAATTTCCCGATGGAAAAGCACGGGGATCTCGGCCAGCTGAAAGCCATCCTGGGCTCGTTTTCCGAAACGATCCAGAAATCGCCCCGCAATATCCTTCTCAAAGACCTCGACGACACGGGAAACGTGCCGCTGACCCCGCCCGTCCGCGCCTGAAATTCCATCCCGCAAAAAAAATCGAAATTTATTTCGAATTTTGTTAAGCCCCGGTCCGTCCTGTGCCGATATCTTTGCCCCTTTAAAATCGTGTTTCGACTCAGGAGCCGGCCATGGAAACGAAAAACACCCTCAATCACTCCCAAATCATCATCCTCGGACTCTGCCTCTTCGCGGCCTCGGTGCTTTCCACCGTGATCCTGTCGCGAACGCTGGTCCAGATCAAGAAATTCAGCCAGGAAGTCATTACCGTGACCGGCTCGGCCGAGACCCAGATCGTTTCCGACGACGCGGTGTGGCGCTGCGAGTTCTGGAGAAGGGACCCGGCCATGACCCAGGCCTTTGCGCTTGTCCGCGGCGATTTGAAAGAGGTTCAGGAGTACCTGCTTTCGAAAGGCGTGAAGCCCGAGGAAATCACCGTGGAGCAGGCGTCCACGTCCACGATTTACCGGAAAAACGAGAAGGGGAACGACACCAACGACATCGAGGGCTACCAGATCCTTCAGTCCTTGGCCGTGAGAAGCCGCGGCGTGGGCAAAATCGCCGAGCTTTCCCGGATTTCCACGGAACTGATCGACAAGGGAATCCAGTTCACGTCGCTGCAGCCGGAATACTTTTATACGGGACTGGCCGGACTGAAGCTGGAAATGCTGGCCCGGGCAACGGAAAACGCCAGGGAGCGGGCGGAGAACATGGCTCAGGCCACGGGGAACAAGATTGGGTTCATGAGGTCGGCCAAAATGGGCGTTTTTCAGATCACGCCCGTGACTTCTTACGAGATTTCAGACTGGGGGACCAACGACACTTCTTCTTTGGAGAAGAAGGTGACAGCCGTCGTGAACGTCAGCTTTGCGATCGCGAGTTAGCCTGGGATCAAGCCGCCACGGCTTCATGGCGGTCATGGAGCGACTTGATGTGCTTCCACTTCCGTTCGGCCGAGTGGTAGTCGTGCTTAAGCTGCCTGATGTTCTCTTCGTAGGTGATTTTTTTGAGCGTCCCGGCCACGTTTTCGACATGTTCCAGCGTCAGGTCCAGCATTTCAGCTTCCTGAAGCTTTACGTGGACGACGATTTTGAGTTCCTGGGACTCTTCGTAATCACTGAGCTTAATCTGGGCGTACAGGTCCTCAAAATCCTTCCGCAGGGACGACATCTTTTTCTTCAAAAGCATACGGCTTATTTCCATAAAATCCCCCTTTCCAAGGATGACCCGATGCTGTAAGTATCGCCCCCGGGCAGGCAAAACTTAATCCTCTTAAAGTCTTTTTTTCGAACTTTAAATTGTCCGGCAAGGCCGTCCTTCCGGCCTCAGCAAGTTCGCGTCAATGATGAGGAAGCGGAAAGAAAAAAATTTCAAAAAAATATTTTTTTGCCTTGTCGCAAGCGCGCCTTCCGATTATAGTAACAATAGTAACGAAAGCATCAATATCCGCAGTCAGGGAGCACCCGGTGGAAGAAACAACAGTCGAGAGACGGCGCGGCAGCCAAGTGGGACAAGCGTTTGTGACGTGTCTCCAAATTTGCTCCCTCTTCGCCGCGTGCGCGCTCTGGATCCGCATCGGGATCGGCACCATCGAAAATTGCGCGCTTCTCCGGCTTCCCATCGTTCCCGTGGTTTCGCACCAGCCGCTCGGCAAGATCCAGCACGGTTACCTGAAGGCGACTCTGCCTACGCAGTATTTCATCAAGATCCAGGCGCGCAATATCGAGGAAACGATCGCGCTGCTGGCGCCGAAAACGCCCAAAGCCGCGCCTGCCGTGAAAGTCGAGATGAAAACCGAAGCGCCCAAGCCCCAGGTCGAGACTGCGGAACCCGAACGCAGGTCTGAGCCCATTGCGGTCGAACCCGCCGAAAATCCCTATACGATCCAGCTGGTCACGTACATGAGTGAGGCGCGCGCCATGCAGGAAGTGGAAGCCTTGAAAGGCAAAGGCTGCGGCGCTTTTATCATCCCCAGCGGGTCTTATTACCAGGTCTGCATCAATCACTTCGCGGAAAAGCCGCAGGCTCACGAAGAAATGCTCAAGCTGCAAAATCAGGGCGTTCTCGACGTCTACCAGGGCGCTTACGTGCGCCAAATCCACCGGTAATTTTTTCCCGCAATTCTCTTCCGGCCCCCTACCCATTTCGAATTCCGTCAGGTATCCTTCTAAAGGACGCTTTCTTTAAATAAATTAATATAAACGCCTTTGCCAATGAGCAGAGAGTCCGGGTTCATAACCCGAGAAAACCGGCGGGCCTTCACCAATCCCAAGGGGAAATAATGGCAGACGAAGAAATTTCCTCCGATTCACTGCGCAAAGAGATCGTCACTCTCCGCAATCAGATCAACAACCTCAAGTTCGAGCTCAGCAAGCGCGACCTGAAAACCGCGGAAAAAGCCAAGGAAGACGAGTCTCTGAAAGGCATCCGCGAATATGCGGCCTGGGTCGTGTTCGCGACGCCCGCCGTCCTTTGCGTGCTCGCGCCTGACGGCACGACGCGCTTCATCAATCCGTTCTGTGAGACTTTCACCGGTTACCGCGCCGACGAAATGCTCGGCAAAAACTGGTGGCGGCTGTTTTTTCAGGGCGACGATTTCGCCCAGATCGGCAAGCTGCTGCGCGCGCTGGATAAGGGCGACGTGCGCGACTACGAACTCACGATCACGACCAAGGGCGCGCAGAAACGCACGCTCGCGCACCACTCCATCAACCGCTACGACGAAACGGGAAAGCTCAAGGAAATCATCCTCGTCGGCATCGACGTCAGCGCCCGCAAGCGCGTGGAAAGCCAGCTGGAACGCAGCGAAGAAAAATTCCGCACGCTCATTTCCAACATCCCTTGCGCCGTGTACCGCTGCATCCCCAACGAAGAAAAGTGGACCATGATCCACATGAGCGATTACGTCGAAAAGATCGCGGGTTATTCTTCGTGGGACTTCATCGAGAACAGGACGATGCCTTATTTCGAAATCATCCATCCCGAGGACCGCGACCACGTGAAGCGTTCGATCAAGACCGGCATGGAAAACCGCCAGCCGTTCATCGTCGAATACCGCATCAAGCACAAGGACGGGACGATCCGCTGGGTCTACGAAAAAGGCCAGGGCTATTTCGGCAGGGAGAACAAGCTGCAATGGCTGGACGGCGTGCTGTTCGACATCACCGACCGCAAGGAGATGGAACGCAAACTCGCGGAAACACTCGAGAAGGTCAAAAACCTCTCGCTCACCGACGAATTGACGCAGCTTTACAACCGCCGCGGCTTCATCACGCACGCCGAGCAGCAGATCAGGGTTTCCGACCGCAAGAAGCGGCCGATCTCCATCCTGTTCGCGGACCTGGACGGCATGAAGGAGATCAACGACCAGCTCGGCCACAAGATGGGCGACCAGGCGCTGATCGAAACGGCTGCGATCCTGAACAACACGTTCCGCAAGGCCGACGTGATCGCGCGGCTCGGCGGCGACGAGTTCGCGGTGCTGGCCGTCGAGACGAACGAGGAAACGGCTGTCGTCATGAGCGACCGCCTGCAGAAAAATATCCGCGAATTCAACGAGCAGACCGGACTTCCATTTAAGCTGGCGATCAGTACGGGTATTTCGACTTACGATCCGGAAAATCCGTGCTCACTGGAAAAACTCCTGGAACGCGCCGACGACGAGATGTACAAGATGAAGCGCATCAACAAAGGTTTGGACCGCGACTCACCGGCCGCGTAACGCCCCAGCGGTCAATGCTTCAGTCCCCACTTTTTTTTAAAGAAGTTCAGACCCGTCTTTTTCAGCCACGGGATCGTCAGGATCGACGTGTAATGGCCGAGCGGAAGAAGGATAGTTTCGGGCCTGCCGAGTTTTTCCCGCAGCTGCTTGCCGTAGCGGTAGGGAATGACCCGGTCGAAACGTGCCAGGACCATCAGGATGGAAGCCGGATCGATCTCTCCGCAAACCTCCATCGGGTCGAGTGTAAAGACTTCCCGCAGGGCCTGGCAGAGCTGGGTCTTCGAATAACCCGTCCTGGCCAGCGCCGCCCGCAGATAACTCCTCATCAACGGGTCCTCTGAGGCCACGAAAATTTCCGGAATATTGCCGCCCGGCAGCACAAAAACATGGGAGCTCAGGCGTTTGTCCCGCGAGGCCCACAGGAAATTGGCCACGGCGCCAAAGCTCATGCCGAAGCTGCCGGTTTTTTCCGGATCGATGTCGCCGCGTCCCAGCAAATGGTCGAGGAGCGCCTGGTTTCTCGAGAGCGTGGCAGAAAGATAATCGTGCAGCTGTTCGAGCCCGAGCGAGTGATCGAAGGAAAAGATATTCCGGTCCATGATGGCCGTGGCGAGACCGTTCGCGGCAAAATAGCGCGCGAAAAAGCGTTCGAAGAAAAGATCTTCCAGGAACGCGAGGCGGCCCAGCATCGGGGTGATGCAGACAAGAGGAAAAGGACCTTCGCCCGCGGGAAGATAGAGTTCGTGCGGGTAGGGACGGCTTTCTTGAATGACGCGAACGTTAGTTTTTGACATTGGAATTGCGATTTCCTATTGTATACCGGGTTCGCGATTCCATGAAATTTTTCCTCATCCGCTTTTGGGGGACGCATGCCGTTTGCCGAAACCATGACCGCCGCCACCGATTATCTCCTGGCCGCGCTGTGCTTTTTCTGGGCGGCCAGGCTGCGCTGGAGTTTCCAGGACGGTTTCCGCGCCCGCCTTTTTTGGGCGCTTCTGTTCGCGGCTTCCGGGCTTGCCGCGGTGACCGGAGGCACCCACCACGCCCTCGCGGCCCGGAGCGGCGCCTCACCGGATCTTTTGTGGAAGCTTACGCTGTCCAGCATCTTGTTCGCGAGCTTTTGCCTCGTGGCGGCCGCCGCTTTTTCCTGGACGCGCGGCCCGTGGAGATTTTTTTTGCTCGGGCTGGCCGTCCTGAAAACCGTCTTTTTTGCAATGAAGGTGGGAAACGACCCAGTCTTCAAATGGGCCGTCCTGGATTATGCATCGGCCATGCTGCTGACGCTTGCCGTTGCCGGAGCCGCGCGCGGCCGCGGCACGGGAATGATCGCGGGCGGCATCTTGATTTCATTCGCGGCGGCTTATCTTCAACAATCCAAAATCGGGATGGGTGAGCTGCTGAATTACAACGTCCTCTATCATCTCATCCAGATGGCCGCTTTTTATCTCTTTTTCCGCGGCGCGCGATCCGCCTCGGAGGCCGCGCCGGCAGGGGACTCTCGTGCCGGAACTTAAGATCGAGAAACTCGTCTACGGCGGCGACGGCATGGGCTTTCTCGAAGGCAAGGTCTGCTTCGTGGAAGGCGCGCTTCCCGGCGAAAAAGTCGCGGTCGAAATCTTCCAGGATAAAAAGAATTTTTCCCGCGGACGGCTTGTCTCGATTCTCGAACCGTCGCCCGCGCGCCGGGCGCCCGAGTGTCCGTATGTCGCGTCCTGCGGCGGCTGCCAGTACCAGCATCTCGCTTATGAAGAAGAACTGCGCTGGAAGGAAAATCAGGTCCGCGACTATTTTGCCCGCGAGCTCAAAACCGATCCCGGGCGGGTCAAGGCCATCCGCCATGCCGCGAAACCTTACGGCTACCGGAACAGCGTCACGCTCCATGCGGCCCGCGGCGGCGTTCCCGGTTTTTTCGGCCGCGATAATGAGAGTGTGGTTCCCGTCGCCGAGTGCCTGATCGCGGATCCCGCCCTTGCGCCGGTGTTTTCCCGCAGCATTCCCCAAGGGGAAAAGAATCTCAGCTTCCGCCTTTCCGGCGCCGGGGAAATTCTCTCCAGCGCCGACGACCGCCTTTTCCAAGTGAGCCTTTTGGGCGAATCTTTCTGGACGCATTCGCGGAGCTTTTTCCAAAATAACCTGGCCGTCACGGAGCAGCTCCTCACGCAGGCCCGCGCGTGGGTGGACGAAGCGGGCCCCGATACTTTCATGGATCTTTACGCGGGTTCCGGCCTTTTTGCCCTGATGGCCGCGCCGGGCGTGAAGTCCCTTGTGTGCGCGGAAGAAAATCCTTATAGTCTTCAGGCGCTCGAGAAAAATCTGGAGGGGCGCCCCGCTTCCGTCGTTTTGGCCGAGGGCCGGGTCGAGTCGTTTTTGCATGAGCTCTGGGAAAAAGAAGCGAAGGGGAAGACTTTTGTCTTTCTCGACCCGCCGCGCCAGGGGCTGGCGCCGGAAGCCGCGGATTTTTTTGCGCACGACTTCGACGGCGAGGCGCTCGTTTACCTGTCCTGCCACATGGGCACGCTTCTCAGGGACTTGAAGAAGTTCCAGGCTAATCCCGCTTATGAATTGAAAGAAGTCGTTCCGTTCGACATGTTTCCGAGGACCAAGCACATCGAAGTCGCGGCTTTTTTCCGCCGCCGAAAGGAGTCTTAATGCCTACGATTTTCACGAAGATCATCAACGGGGAAATTCCCTGCCACAAGATTGCCGAAAGCGCCGATTACCTGGCGTTCCTCGATTTGAAGCCGATCCATGCCGGCCACACGCTCGTCATTCCGAAGAAAGAAGTGGATTACATCTTCGACATGGACGACGCCGCGCTCGGCGGGCTGGTAGCCTTTGCCAAAAAGGTGGCGCATGCGGTTAAAAAGGAAATCTCCTGCAAAAAAATAGGCGTGATGGTCGCGGGGCTTGAAGTGCCCCACGCTCATATCCACCTCGTTCCCATCCACGGCGTCGGCGACCTGAATTTCGCGAAAGCGCAGCCCGCTTCCCAGGAAGACCTCGCCGCCGTCGCGGAAAAAATCCGACGCCACTGGAAAGGCTGAAGTTCCTTCACTTCCGTTCCCTTTTTGCCGTTTTTTAGAAGTAAATCATGAGCATCCAGGGGACTTCCTTGAACAGAACCTTTTATCACGCGATCGCGCTGGCCTCGGCCGGGGCGGGCGTCTGCCTTGCCGCGGCAAGCCTGCTGCATCCGGCATTCGCGCACGCGGCGTTCAACCGGCTTTCCTTTTATATCCTGGCGCTCGTTGTGGCGGCCTGGGCCTCGGCGCTGAAAGAATGCGCGGACGCGCACCCGCCGGACTGGCGCGCCTTTCTCAGGGAATACGGTCCCGGCCTTGCCTTCTGCCTGACGGCCGCGGCTTTTATTTTTATTTCCGTGCGCCCGTATTTCCGCATCCTGGACGACGAGACCTGCCTGCTCTCTGTGTCCAAATCCATGCTGGCCGAAAGAAGCGTCGCCAACATCACGCAGGGCAAATGGCTTTTTTACAATCTCAGCGAAGGCGATTTCAACGAGCCCAAACGCCCGTTCCTGTTTCCTTTCCTGACGTATCTCCTTCACGTCCTGTTCGGCTACCGCACGGTGAATCCGTTCGTCCTCAACTTCCTATCGCTGGCCGGCCTTTTTTTCACGGCATTTCATCTTTTGAAGCGCAACGCGGGGAGTGCCGCGGGAGTCGCGGGCGTCCTGCTCATCGCGGCGCAGCCGGTCGTAATCCAGGCCGCGACTTGCGCCGGGTTCGATCTTTTCACCGCGTTCCTTGTCTTCGCGGGCATGGCCCTCGTCGACGCCTATTTCCTCAAGCCCTCTCCCGCGAAATTAAGCCTGGTGTGGATGCATCTGATCCTGCTGTCGCACGCGCGTTACGAAGGCGTGCTCTATCTCGCCGTGGCTGCGGTCCTGCTGTTCTGGATGGGCGCGCTGAGATTCCGCTCGTGGAACGATTCTCTGGTTTACGCGCTGACGCCGCTCATGCTGCTGCCGGTTTTACTGCAGCGCCTGTATGTTGAGACGGACCTGCAGAATCCGGCCGGCGTGAAGCCTTTTTCGTTCGCGCATTTCCTCCATCACAACGCGGACTTCCTCAAGAGCCTGGGGCGCTTTGACTTTGCGCTGCCGTACGCCACGCCGGTCAACATCCTGGGTGTCGTGTCCGGAATTATTCTGACCACGGCCTTTTTCGAAAAGCGCTGGCCCGCAGCCCCGGCCCGGCGCAGCGCGGTCGTGGTGTCTGCGGCCATGTTCGGCGCGTACTGGACCGTGATGAACGCGCATTTCGGGGAGTTCCTGCGCCTGGAAGACGGAAGCCGCGTCATGGCGCTGATGGCGATCGTGCTCGCGTTTCTCGCGGCCCTGCTGCTCGGCCGCCTGGCGGTGTTCCGGCAAAGGCCGGCGCTGCTTGTCGCGCTGTCGCTTTCCGTGTTCATTCTTTACCACCGCTTCAGCGTCGAAAATCGATTCCAGAACGCCCTTAACCGGCCGCGTGAATACCGCATCGTGATGGATTTTCTGGGGAAGCAGTTCCCTCAAAGCATGATGGTCGTTTCCAACATGCCGCAGCTTTACCCGGTGCAGAATTACGGGGCCGTGAATTTCGACACGGCCAACAATAATCGCGCCGCTTTCCTGAAGGAGCTCAAAGACGGGCTCTACCATCATATCTTCGTGATCCAGGAAATCGATTACGCCACGGGACAGGCCATTCACGATACCGCGCTCGATCCCGGATATCCGCTCGAGCCGGTTTACGAAACCCAGCGCGAGCCCGGCATTCTCCTGCGCATCTCCAAGGTGGTGGCGCCGTGAAGAAACAGCAGCGTCCCGCCCCCCAGATGGCCGAAAGCCCGGCTGCCGGAAAAATCGTGGCCGCTCTTTTTCTGATCGCTGCCGGCGGGCTTGCCGCCGCGGGTTTTGCGAACCGGGATTTCATGCTGCAGTGCTTCCTGCGGCTTTCCTATTATATAGTGTGGCTGCTCGCTGCCCTGTGGGCCGTGATCGCGGGCGAATCGGTCCGGAAGCACGGCCCCGCGGTGAGGGGATTCCTGAAAGAAAACGCGGGCGGGATTCTCTTCTCATTCCTTCTGGCCGCCGCGGTCTTTGTTTCCGCGCCGCCTTATTTCCGCATGCTGAGCGACGAAACCAACCTTTTGTCCGTTTCCAAATCCATGCTCTTCAACCGCTCGACGGCCAATACACTGGAAGGTTTTTTCCAGTACTTCAATTTCTCGCCGCTGCATTACACCTACGAGAAAAGGCCTTTTCTTTTTCCGTTCGCCGTTCATCTGCTGCATCTTCTCCTTGGGTATCATCCCTGGAACGCGTTTGCCGTGAACTTCCTCGTGCTGGGAACGCTTTTCAGCGCGGTTTTTATTTTCCTGAAGCGCGCCGCCGGATTTTGGGCCGCATTGGGCGGCGTTCTCTTTTTCGCGGCGCAGCCGGTGATCACGCAATCCGCGTCGTCGGGAGGATTCGATCTTTTCTTTGTTCTCTTTCTCGTGCTGGCCTTCGCGGCGCTCGCGCTTTATCTGGAAAACCCGGGTCCGGAAACGCTGCTGCTTTTCTGGTTCCAGCTCCTGCTGTTCATCCATACGCGCTACGAAGGCCCCATGCTCGCCGCTGTCCTCGTGCTCGCGCTTTTGGCTCTCGGCAAAATAAAACCGCGCCAATTTCTGGACGCGCCTTATTACGCGGCCACGCCGCTGCTCGTCCTTCCCGTGCTGTGGCAGAGGATCCTGACGCAGGGCCTGGAAACGCCGCCTGGCGTCAAAGCTTTTTCCGTGGAGCATTTCCTGCGGCACCAGAAGGAATACGTGCAAAGTCTGGGCGATTTCGGATTCTTCCTGCCGTATGCCACGCCCGTCAACATTCTCGGGACCTGCGCGCTCGTGTACTTCGCTTTTCTCTACGCGTCGCGCCGCTGGCCCGCGTCACCGGCGTCCCGCACGCTTGTGACGGCCGCGGCGGCTGTCCTCGCCGCCGAATGGGTGCTGACCAACGCGTACTTTGGCGAGCTGCTTGCGGACCCGGGCGGCGGCCGCGTCCTGACCTTCGCGTTTCTGGTCCTGTCGGTTCTCGCGGTCCTGTTTCTGGTGCGGCTCGCGCCTTTCAAGCGCAAGCCTTTCCTCGCCGCGGTGCTGGGCCTTTTCTGCTTCGGCCTTTATCATCCGCTCACGATCGAAAATCGGTTTCTCAACGCCCTCGATCTGCCGCGTGAATACCGCACGGTGCTGGAATTTCTGCAGCGGCAGGACGGCCGCAACATCCTGATCGTGGCGTCGCGGCCGGGCCTGTATACCGTGCACGATTACGGCGCCGTCAAATTCGAATGGGCCAACGAGCACAAGGAAGATCTTTTGATGAAATTGAAGCAGCGTCTCTACAGCGATATTTTCGTGATTCAGAACATCGACGATGCCACGGGGCAGATCCTGGAAGACGGCGGGCTGGACGGCAGCTATGCGCTGGAAACCGTCTTCATCACTGCGCGCCAGCCCGATCCTCTGGGTTATACGCGGATTTCCAGGGTCGTGAACCGTTAGGAAAACATGGAAACTAAAAAACCAGCCGTGACCTGGTTTGCCGCCGCGCTGTGGCTTTTGCCCGCGCTTGTCCTGGGCGCCGCCACGACTCACAATCCGGATTTCATGCGCGAATGCTTCCTGGGCGGAAGCTTTTATTGCATGGCGCTGCTGGTTCTCGGCTGGACCGTCGTGTTCAAGGAATGGTGGGACGCGCGGAGGCCGGACATGCGCGGCTTTCTCCGCGAATACGGCGCGGGGCTTTTGTTCTGCGGCGCGCTGACCGCGGTCATCTTCGTCTCTGTGCATTCTTACTTCCGCGTGCTCAGCGACGAGGCCAATCTCCTGTCAGTCTCGCGGTCCATGACGTTCCAGAGAAGCGTCCACAATGTCATCCAGGGCAAATGGACCTTTTATAATTTGCGCCCCTACGAATTTATTTACGAAAAGAGGCCGTTTCTGTTTCCGTACCTGCAGTACTGGACGCACGTTTTCCTCGGCTACCGGCCCTCGAATCCCTTTGTCGTGAATGCCGCGTGCACACTCGTCCTTTTCTGCTGCCTGTTCGTGGGCCTGCGGAAAAATCTTGGGGATGCGGCCGCTTATGCCGGCGTCCTGCTCGCCGCGGCGCAGCCGGTCCTGACGCAGACCGCGACTTCCGCCGGCATCGACATGGTTTTCGTCATGCTGATCACGGCGTCGCTGCTCACGCTCCAGGTCTTCCTGGACCGTCCCGGCCCCGAGATTTTTGCGTTGCTGTGGGCGAGTCTCATGCTCGTCGCCAATGCGCGCTATGAAGGGCCGATGTATGCGGTCCTGGTCTTTGCGCTTCTCGCGTGCATGAAAAAAATCCGGCGCGAGTGGTTCGGCAGCTCTTTTGTTTTTGCCGCGACGCCGCTCATGCTGCTGCCGACGTTCTGGCAGCGGGTGTTCCTTAAGACGGACCTCGAAGTCCCGGCCGGCAAACAGGCGTTCTCGCTGGCGAACTTTATCGAGAACAGCATGGAATTCATCCGGTCCCAGTTCCGGTTCGACTACTTTCTGCCCGTCGCGAACGTCGTGAATATCCTCGGCTTCGCGGCAATCGTGTGGCTGGCAGTGGCGCTTGCGCGCCGGAAATGGCCGCATGATCCCGCGCAAAGGCCCTTTGCCTTGATCGCGTCTTCAGCCGCCGCGGCCTACGCCGTGGTCGTCTATGCCCATCACAGCAGCTTCATCACCGATCCCGCGGGCGCGCGCCTCATGACGTTCGGCTGCCTGGTGCTTTCTCTTCTTTGCCTGCTCTTTCTCCTGGCGCTTTTTCCGGGCGAGACAGGGCGCGCCGGCGTGCTGCTTTTTTCCGTGGGTATGTTCTGCCTGTATCATCCGGTGTCCGTGCGTAATTATTTTTCGAACGGCCTTGTCCTTTGCCGGGAATACCGCATGGTGCGCGATTTCCTGAAGGACCAGTGGCCGCGCAATTATCTCGTCGTGACGAACGTGCCCGGGCATTACACGGCGCTGGACCGGGGCGCGGTCAAATTCACGTATGCCAACGAACGCAGGGATGAGCTGCTCACGCAGTTCGGCAAGCATCTCTTCAGCGAGATCTTCGTGGTGCAGGAAGTCGACGTCTCGGGCGCGGTCGCGCAGGAAACCCTGCTGGATCCGGCTTACAAACTGGAACCCGTTTTCGAGTCCGATCACAAGATGGGTGTCTTTATCCGCATCTCGCGCGTGGTGAACCCATGAGCCCGCAAGTGACGGCACAGCAGCCCAAAGCGCCCCGTCTTTTCTCGCTCGCCGCGATCAGCGCGGCCCTTGCCATCGGCGTCTGGACCGCGCTCGACCGCGGACGGCTCCTGATGTGGTTTTACCGCTATTCGTATTACGCCATGGGCCTGCTGTTTTTCATGTGGATCTACGGCCTGGTCCTGGCCTGGCGCGAGGCAAAGCCGGATGCGCGCCGCTTCCTGAAAGAAAACGGGGCGGGCCTTCTTTTTTGCCTGGCGCTCGCGGCCCTTGTTTTTATTTCTTCGCGGCCGCAATACCGCCTCTTGAGCGACGAGACGAACCTTCTCTCCGTTTCCAAATCCATGCTCTACGACAAGCACGTCGCCAACGTCACGCAGGGCAAATGGTTTCATTACAATTTTTACGCCGAAGAGTACCAGCCGGAGAAAAGGCCATTCCTTTTTCCGTTCGTGACCTACCTGGCGCATACGATCCTGGGCTTCCATGCCTGGAACCCGTTCGTGGTGAATTTTTTCTCGCTCGCGGCGCTGCTCTTTCTCGTCTTCGTCTATTTAAGGAAGCATGCGTCCGGGGCCGCGGCCTATGCGGCCGTGCTGCTGGCCGCGGCGCAGCCGGTCGTGACGCAGACCGCGACTTCCGCCAGCATGGATATGCTGGCCCCGCTGGTCTTTCTCGCGGTGCTTCTCACCGTGAAATATTTTCTCGACCGGCCCGGCCCGGACAGTTTTTTGCTGCTCTGGCTGCACCTGTTGCTGCTGGCCAATGCGCGCTATGAAGGCCCGCTCTATGCGGCGCTTGTTCTCGGGCTTTTGGCCTGGTCCGGACGACTCAAGGCCGGCTATTTCCGTTCTTCGGCGGTTTATCCGCTGACACCGCTCGTCCTTCTCCCGGTTTTCTGGCAGCGTTTCATGATCCCGACCGATCTCGAAGTGCCTCCGGGCGTGAAGCCCTTTTCGCTGGAGCACCTTTTCCAGCACACTCTGGATTTTCTCGGGACGCTCACGCGTTTCGATTTCGTGCTGCCGTACGCCACGCTCGTCAATCTCGCGGGACTGGCCGGCCTTCTTTTCTTCGCGACCCGATTCGCGGCCCGCCGGTGGCCCGCGGAAAAGCCGCAGAGGCAGGCGGTTTCCATCGCGGCTTTTTTGTTCCTGGCTTACTGGGTCCTCATCAACGCGCACTTCAGCCCGTTCGCGCTGATCTACGACGGAAGCCGCCTTCTCGTGCCCGCGGTGCTCGCGCTCTCGGTTTTTGCCGCGCTTCTTCTGGAACGGCTGCCGCTTTTCAAACGCCGGCCCTTTTATCTTTTGATGGCGTCGTTTTCGCTCTTTTGCCTCTACCATCCGGTCACGATCGAAAACAGGGGATGGAATGCCGTCCTGCTCACGCGTGAATACAAATTCATGACGGAATTTTTCGAAAAGCAGAAACAGAAAAATTTTCTCGTCGTCGCTTACCGCACCGGCATCTACGCGGCGCGCGAATACGGGGCCGTGAATTTTTATTCCGCGAACGCCAACAAAGACGAATTGCTGGGCGAATTCGGCCATCATCTCTTCAGCGATATTTTCGTGATCCAGGAAATCGTCTGCGCGACGGATGAGCCCACGCCCGAAACCCGGCTGGATCCCGCCTTCCACCTGCAAAAAATCCTGGAGTACGCGAAACAGTACCCCGCCTCCAGCAAAATGCGCCTCTCCCGGGTCGTGTTGTAGGGGATGGCCTGCTTTTTGCTTTAATCAAAGGCAAGGAACCTTGGAGAGCCGGCATTTCTCTGCTAAGCTAGGGGGGTTTTTCGCCGATAATTCAGGCTCGGATAGGACATGGCCAAAAAAACCGGAGAGACCGCGAGAATGCCGAAGAAAAAGACCAACGGCCCATGGCAATTGGTCCATAAGGACATGACCAAAGAGGGGCTCAAGACCTCTTTTTGGTCGAGCCTCTATTACGCCCTGGCCAAGGACCGCTACACCACCACGTCCCACGACGACTTCATGGCTCTGGCCATCACCGTGCGCGACCGCATCGTCGAGCGCTGGATCGCCACACAGCAGGGCTATCACAGCGAAAACGCCAAACGCGTCTACTATCTTTCCATGGAATTCCTGATCGGCCGCCTGCTGGGCAGCAACATGATCAGCCTGAATTTGTGGGATGAGGCCAAGAAGGCGCTGGGGGAAATGGGCCTGGACCTGGAAAAGCTCATCGACGAAGAACCGGACGCCGGCCTCGGCAACGGAGGCCTGGGCCGCCTGGCCGCCTGCTTCCTGGATTCCATGGCCACGCTCGGCATTCCCGCGCACGGCTACGGCATCCGCTACGACTACGGCATTTTCAATCAGCGCATCCTGGGCGGCCATCAGGTGGAATCGCCGGACGAATGGCTGAAGCTCGGCAATCCCTGGGAATTCCCGCGCCCGGAATATTCCGTTCTCGTGAAATTTTACGGCGACACCTTTTTCTATCACGATCACCAGGACAAACTGCGCGTCCTGTGGCGCAACACGCAGGACGTCGTCGCCATGCCGTACGACATCCCGGTACCAGGCTACAAGAACGACGTGGTCAATACGCTGCGGCTGTGGTCGGCCCGCGGTTCCGAAGAGTTCGACCTGGAATATTTCAACACCGGCGACTACGAGCGCGCGGTCTACAATAAAATGTTCTCGGAAAACATCTCCAAGGTGCTTTACCCCAACGACGCGAATTCCCTGGGCCGCGAGCTGCGCCTGAAGCAGGAGTATTTTTTCACCGCCGCGTCCATCTTCGACATCATCCGCCGCTTCAAGTCCGGCAACGACGATTTTGCGAAGCTGCCCGAGAAGGCGGCCATCCAGCTGAATGACACGCATCCCGCCCTTGCCGTGGCGGAGTTCATGCGCGTCCTCGTGGACGAGGAACAGCTGGAATGGGAAGACGCGTGGGACATCACGGTGCGGACGTTTGCCTACACCAACCACACGGTCATGCCTGAAGCGCTCGAATGCTGGTCGGTCGCGCTTTTCGAGAAGCTCCTGCCGCGGCACATGCAGATCATCTTCGAAATCAACGTCCGGTTCCTGCGGCAGGTCGCGAACAAGTACCCGGGCGACACAGAACGCCTGAGACGGATGTCGCTGATCGAGGAAGGGGCGAACAAGCAGGTCCGCATGGCCTTTCTGGCGATCGTGGGCAGCCATTCCGTGAACGGCGTTTCGGAGCTGCACTCCAATCTCCTGAAGAACCACCTGTTCAAGGATTTTTACGAATTCTTCCCGGCTAAATTCAACAACAAGACCAACGGCATCACGCCGCGGCGCTGGCTGCTGAAATCCAATCCCGGGCTGTCGAATCTGATCACAGAGACGATCGGCGGCAAGTGGGTGACGGACCTGGATCAGCTGAAGAAACTTTCCTCCTGCCAGAAGGACGCGTCGTTCCGCAAGAGCTGGCGCCAGATCAAGGAAGACAACAAGCGCAAGCTCGCCGACGACATTTATCACAATACGGGCATGAAGGTGGACCCGCAGGCCATGTTCGACGTCCAGGTCAAGAGGATTCACGAGTACAAGCGCCAGGTGCTGTTCGCTTTTTACATCATTTCGGAATACCTGAAGCTGAAGGAAAACCCGAAAGCCTTCGTGCAGCCCCGTGTTTTCCTTTTCAGCGGCAAGGCCGCGCCGGGATACACCATGGCGAAACTCATCATCAAATTTATCACGAGCATCGCCTACGTCATCAATTACGACAGCGCGGTCAAAGACCAGCTCAAGGTGATTTTTCTGGAGAATTACCGGGTTTCGCTCGCGGAACGGATTTTTCCGGCCAGCGACCTCTCCGAACAGATCTCGACCGCGGGCACGGAGGCCTCGGGCACGGGCTGCATGAAATTCATGATGAACGGCGCGCTGACCGTCGGCACCTGGGACGGGGCGAACATCGAAATGGCGCAGGCCGTAGGTCAGGGGAACATCTTCACGTTCGGGCTGAGGGCGGACGAGGTTCTGAATCTCCAGCGCGGCGGCTACAACCCGCGGGACTATATCCAGCAGTCGCCGGTCCTGTCAGAAATCATCCGGATGATCCAGTCGAATTTCTTTTCGCCCGTCGAGTACGGCATCTTCGAGCCGCTGGTGAACAGCCTCCTCAACCGGGATTCGTTTCTAGTCTGCGCGGATTTCGATTCTTATTGCAAGACGCAGGACTCGATCTCGCGCAACTTCAAAGACCCCGACGATTGGGTCCGCAAGGCCATCGTGAACGTCGCCAATTCCGGAAAATTTTCCAGCGACAGGACGATCCTGGAATATGCCCGCGACATTTGGGACGTGATCCCTTAATTCCGCCCGTCTCCTCTTCTGCCCCTCTAACTGCTTTTGTTTTCGAGACTTGCAGGCCGAACCCTGTTTCCCGGCGCGGTTTTATAAGGAAACTCTTTACGCTATTCTCAGGGTTCCACGGCTGATTTTCTGATTCCATAATAAAAGAAGAAGTGTATACTAATCAGTCCCGGACCCTGCCTCCGGGATGCTCGGGTTCATTGTGATATAAAAGGCATGTTTTTTGCTTTGTAAATCATCAAGCCCTCAGATTTAAATTGCAAAAAATCTGGTCTAATCGGGGAAGTTCCCATGGCTCCGCTACGCATGAAAAAAACAGACAAAGTGAAAGAATCGCAGCCTGCCAAGAAGATTTCCGCCAAGACCAAACCCGCCGCGCGTTTGCAGAAAAAACCCGAAGAAAAAAAACTTCCCGTCCGCCGCAATCTCGTCGCCGAAGCGCGCCTGAAGGCCGCGCTGCCGTCCAAGCCGCTCAGAACTCCGGCCAAGGCCGCTAAGGAAACGCTGACTTCCCCGGAAATTTTCGGGCCGGCCAAATCCGCGCCTGATGCGGCCTCCGTGCGTGAAATTTTCAAGATGCCGGCGGAACTGCCGGCCAATTACGGCGATAACATGATTTACCTGCTCGTGCGCGACCCGTATTACCTTTACACGTATTGGGAAATCCAGAAGGACCATCAGGAGCGGACGCTCGCGAAACTCGGCGGCAATTGGGCGGACGTCCGGTCCATCCTGCGCATTTATGACACGAGCGACAAAAAAAGCGCCGCGTCTTTTTTCGACATCGAACTCCAGAACATGGCCGTCAACTGGTTCATTAATGTAGAACCGGGCCGCAATTATGTCGTAGAAATCGGACTGCTGCATAAAGACGGCCGGTTTCTGGCGCTGGCGCGATCGAACGAAGTCGCCACGCCGCGCGCGTCTGTCTCCGACGTGCTGGACGAAGAATGGATGGGCCTGGATTTTGAAAAGCTCTTTGCCCTGTCCGGCGGTTTCCACGCGGGCAGGAGCTCCTCCGAAGACGTCAAGGAATGGCTGCAGAAGCACATCCAGGCGGGCATTTCTTCGGGATCCGGCGGGAGCATCTCGAGCCTTTCCAGCCCGGTCAAAGGAAAGCAGCGCGGCTTCTGGTTCGTGCTGGATTGCGAAGTCATCGTCTACGGCGCCACCGAACCTGACGCCGCCGTGACGTTCCAGGGCCGTCCCGTGAAGCTGCGTCCGGACGGCACGTTCTCTTTCAGGTTTTCCCTCCCGGATGGAAAGTTCGTATTCGACGCGCGCGCGGTTTCGGCCGACGGCCTGGAAGAGCGCGTGATTACCCCCACCGTGCAAAGGACCACGGACCGACCGGCCCCCGTCATCAAATCTGAAGAAAAGGTGTAAGGTCGTCATGGAAAAAGGGCTTTTGTCCATCATCTTGCATGCCCACTTGCCTTTCGTGCGGCATCCCGAGCACGAATATTTCCTGGAAGAAAATTGGTTTTACGAGGCGATCACCGAGACTTACGTCCCGCTGATCAACATGTTCGAAGGCCTGGAAAAAGACAGGGTGGCGTGCCGCATCACCATGTCGCTCACGCCAACACTGATTTCGATGCTGCGGGACGGCCTGCTCCAGGATCGTTACGTACGCCACATCGACAAGCTGATCGAACTGGCCAACAAAGAGGTGGAACGCACCCGGTTCCAGCCGGAATTCAACGAAACCGCGCTTCATTATTATTGGCATTTTACGCAGGCGCGGGAGACTTTTGTGAACCGCTACGGCAGGGACCTCACCACCGCGTTCAAGAAATTCCAGGACGCGGGGCTGCTCGAAATCATTACCTGCTCGGCCACGCACGCGTTTCTCCCGCTCAATCACCGGACCGGCGCTTCGGTGCGCGCGCAGATTTCCACCGCGGTCCGGCAGTATGAAGACGTGATGGGGCGCAGGCCTGCCGGCATCTGGCTTCCCGAATGCGGCTATTATCCCGGCGTGGACTCGTTCCTCAAGGAAGAGGGCATCCGCTATTTCCTGGTCGACACGCACGGGCTTCTCTACGCGTCGCCGCGTCCCAAGTACGGCATTTTCGCGCCGGTCTATTGTCCGTCGGGCGTGGCGGCTTTCGGGCGCGACGTGGAATCTTCCAAGCAGGTCTGGTCCGCCATCGAAGGCTATCCCGGCGACGCGGACTACCGCGAATTTTACCGCGACATCGGCTTTGACCTCGACTACGACTACATCAAGCCCTACATTTCTCCCGACGGTCTGCGGGTCAATACAGGCATCAAGTATTACCGCATCACGGGCTCGAACCACAAGCAGCCTTATGTCCGTTCGCGCGCCGTGGAAAAAGCCGCGAGTCATGCCGGCAATTTCATGTACAACCGCGAAAAGCAGGTGGAATACCTGTTCGAATTCCTCGGGCGCAAGCCGGTCATCGTGGCGCCCTACGACGCGGAACTCTACGGCCACTGGTGGTATGAAGGCCCCGAGTTCCTGAACTTTCTCATCCGCAAAGTCGCGTTCGACCAGAAGACGGTACGCCTGGCCACGCCGTCGGACTACCTGAGGGAATATCCGGTCAACCAGGTTTCCACACCTTCCACGTCGAGCTGGGGGTACAAGGGTTACGCGGAAACGTGGCTGAACGACACCAATGGCTGGATCTACAAGCATCTGCACAAGGCGGCGCTGCGGATGAGCGAATTGGCCAACCGCTTCAAGGATCAGGATCCGCTGAAGCAGCGGGCACTCAACCAGGCCGTGCGCGAACTCTTTCTCGCGCAGTCGAGCGATTGGGCTTTCATCATGCATACCGGCACCATGGTCCCGTACGCGGAAAAAAGGACCAAGGACCACATCCTCAATTTCACCAAGATCTACGACGACCTGATGCAAAACCAGGTCAACGAAAGCTGGCTGGCGGAATTGGAAAGCAGGGACAACATTTTCCCCAAAGTGGATTATCACGTCTTCTGCGGGGAATAACCCCCGTTCAAACCGAAAGGAGCACGACATGCGAGATGAATATAATGCCATCGGCGAAGCCGCCGGAAAAATCTACCGCGCCCTCGAACAGGGGGAACAGGCAGTTTCCAAACTGCAGAAAGCCTCCCAGGTCAGCGATGAAGCGCTTTTCAATCAGGCGCTCGGCTGGCTCGCGCGCGAAGAGAAAGTCACGTTCAAGGCCGGAAAGACGCCGAAAGTGGCGCTTTGTTCCGCCGGAGCGGTCCGCTAATCCGCGGCAGGGGAGAGATTCCTGTTCGCGGGAATCTCTCCTTGTCCGTGTCCCCAAGCCCCCAACGGGCTCGAAGCAGTTTCTTTTTGCAATTCCAGCGTTCCTTCAGCATAATCTTTCAGGGACGTCCCTTCACCGTTATATCCCAGGCATTTAGGAATCGTTCATGACAAAACCGGTCTGCATTTGCTTTCACGGGCATTTTTACCAGCCCCCGCGCGAAAATGCCTGGATCGAAGACATCGAACGCCAGGAAAGCGCCGCCCCTTTCCACGACTGGAACGAGCGCATCTATTCCGAGTGCTACCTCCCCGGCGCGCGCGCCCGCGTCATCGGCCACGACGGCAAGATCGTGGACATCGTCAGCAATTACGAAAAAATGAGTTTCAACTTCGGGCCCACGCTCATGTCCTGGATCGAGATCAAGCATCCGGACACCTATCAGGCCATCCTCCAGGCCGACCGGCACAGCATGAAGATGCACCAGGGGCACGGCAACGCCATCGCTCAGGCTTACAATCACGTGATCCTGCCGCTCGCGAATGCGCGCGACAAAAAAACTCAGGTGCACTGGGGCCTGCGGGAATTCCGGCACCGTTTCGGGCGCGAGGCCGAGGCTATGTGGCTTCCGGAAACGGCCTGCAATGAAGAAACTCTGGAGGCGCTGGTGGAAGAGGGCGTGAAGTTCATCCTCCTCGAGCCGCATCAGGCCGAAGAAGTGAAGCCGCTTGCCGGCGGCGAATGGCGCGGCGTGGGTTCCGGACAGATCGACCCGCGCCATGCTTACCGCTGCTTCCTCAAGAAAGACCCGTCCAAGCACATCGACATTTTTTTCTACGACGGCCCGATTTCCAAGTCCATCGGTTTCGAAAGCGTGCTTGCCGACGCCAAGCACCTCATGCACCGCATCGAAGGCGCGATCGTGGACCACGGACACAAGCCGCAGCTCATCCATGTCGCGACCGACGGCGAAACTTACGGCCATCACAAGCCGTTCGGCGAGCGCAGCCTCGCGTACTTCCTTTATACGATGGCCCGGGAGAAGGGCTACCGCGTCGTCAATTACGGGGAATACCTCGAAGAGAACCCGCCCGCGTTCCAGGTGCGCATCAAAGCCGGCGAGAACGGCGAGGGCACGTCCTGGAGCTGCGCGCACGGGGTCAAGCGCTGGAAGGAGCATTGCGGGTGCCGCGGCGGCGGGCCGGGGGAATGGACGCAGCATTGGCGCAAGCCTTTGCGCGACGCGCTCGACTGGCTGCGTGATGAGCTCGCAAAAGTTTTCGAGGCGCAGGGCGCGCCGTACCTCAAGGACGTCTGGGAGGCGCGCGACGATTACATCCACGTGATCCTCGACCGCAAGCCGCCCGTCGTTAAGGCGTTCTTCACGCGGCATGCCACGCACGCGCTCGCGCGCAAGGACATGACCTTGTGCCTGCAGCTTTTGGAGATGCAGCGCCACGCCATGCTGATGTACACGAGCTGCGGCTGGTTTTTCACCGAGATCTCGGGCATCGAGACCGTGCAGATCCTGCAGTACGCGGCCCGCGCCATGCAGCTTGCCCAGAGCGTCTCGGGCGTGAACCTGGAGCCGCAGTTCCTGGAAAAGCTCGCGCTCGCCAAAAGCAACGTCGAGGCTTACAAGGACGGCCGCGGCGTTTACGAGCAGCTGGTCAAGTCGAGCATCGCGACGCTCGAGCACATCGTAAGCTATTACGCGATCGGGTCGATCTTCGAGGATTATTACCCGCACAAGGAAAACCTCGATATTTACAGCTTCAACCTGCAGGTGGTCCAGCAGCGCAAGGAATCGTCCGGGAACGTGACGCTCAACATCGGCCGCGTGAAGATCACCTCCAAGGTCACGCTCGACGAGAAAGACCTGATCTTCGTGGCCGTGCAGATCGGGCTTTACGATTTCCGCTGCTCGGTCAAGGCGTTCGCGACCGACCGGGAACTGGAGAAGCTGGACCAGGAACTCTTCGACGAGCTGCACACGGGACACATCATCGAGCTGTTCAAGACGCTCGACCATTACTTCGGGGAAAAATATTTCGCGCTGAAAGACCTGCTGCTGGAAGACCGCCTCAGGATCATCACGCGGCTCACGCGCGAGCAGATCGAAAAGGTCAGCAAGTTTTACGAGCGGGTCTACGACGAAAACCGCAAGATCAACGAGATCTACCGCTCCATCAACCTGCCTATCCCTTCGGAATTCCGTTACGCGGCCGAGCACGTGCTCGCCAAAAGGCTGATGGAGGTGCTCCAGCAGCTTTCCAAACAGGGATTCCCGATCCGCAGGATGACCGCGGCAAACCGCATCATCGACGCGGCCAAATCGCTGAATGTGGAAATCACCAAGGGGCAGATCACCGAGTACCTGAATGCCGAACTGCGGCGGACGATCCAGCGGTTCGTCCAGAAGCCGGGGACAGACCTCATCCAGGAATGCCTGTGCATCTACAAACTTTCCAAAAGGATCGGGATCGAACTCAACCCCATGGACGCCCAGGACGATCTGTTTCAGCGGGTGCGGCATTGGCGGGAAAATCCCCAGGACATTCCGCCGGCCATCATGCCGTACGCCAATCAGTTTCTCCAGCTCATGGCGTCGCTGCATCTTTCGACCGCAGAATTGAAAAAACTGATGCAGAAATCGATGGCTTAACCCGGGAGACCGCCCATGTGGGATACCCTCCGCCAGATCGGATTGGCGGGCCTTGTCGACATCGGCTTCATGTCGCTTATCCTCTACAGCGTCCTCGTCTGGATCAAGAGGACGCGGGCCGCTTTTGTCCTGACGGGCATTATCATCATCTTCGGCGTTTACCTCCTGTCACGGCAATTCAACCTCGTCCTCACGTCCACGATCCTGGAAAATTTCTTCGCCATCATCCTGGTGGCGCTGGTCGTGATCTTCCAGGAAGAACTGCGGCATTTTTTCGAGCGCGTCGCGGTCTTCAGCTTCAATCCGAGGCTCCGCTTCCAGGGACGCAACCAGCTCTCGCGCGAGGAAACCGAGATTCTCGTGCGCACGCTCATGGACCTGGCCAAAGAGCGCATCGGCGCGCTTGTCGTGCTCAAAGGCAGCGACATCCTGGCGCGGCACCTGGAAGGCGGCATACGCCTCGGCGGCGAGATCAGCGAGGCGCTTTTGAAAAGCATCTTCGATCCGCATTCCATCGGCCATGACGGCGCGGTCGTCGTCGAAAAAAAGAAGATCACGCAATTTTCGGTTTACCTGCCGCTGACCAAAAACCTCCGGAACCTCGGAAAGGGCGGGACGCGCCACGCCGCGGCGCTCGGCCTCAGCGAATTGTGCGACGCGATGTGCCTTGTCGTTTCGGAGGAGCGGGGCACAATCTCCATGGCCCGCCACGGCAACATCTCGGTCGTGCGCAACGCGGAAGAGCTTGCCGTCATCATCGAGCGCTTCTACCAGGAAACCGACCCGCGCAAAGAGCCGCGGCCCTGGCAGGATTTCTTCAAGCAGAACAGCCAGGAAAAGCTCGTGGCATTTCTCCTGGCCCTCGCTTTCTGGTTCGTCTTCGCCCACGGCTCCGAACCGTCCAGCCGTTCTCTCCAGATCCCGGTTTCCACGGAAAAACTGTCCTCGCCGTGGAGCGTCGAAGTCATGGAGCCCAAGGAAGTGGAGCTGACCTTCCGCGGGCCGCGCAAGGCCTTTTATTTCTGGGGCCACGGCAAAGTCAGGATGTCCCTGGGCGTGCGCAAGGAAGAGGGCGTCCACAAGATCCGGCTGACCCCCCAGAATTTTTCTTTTCCCAAAGACCTCGTGCTCGAATCCATCAATCCCGATGAAGTGCGCCTCAACGTCGACAACACGCAGACGGGCAAGGGATGATCAAAAAAGCGACGCCGAGGCCCGGTTATTTTTCAGGCCTTGCTTATCTAATTCCCGGCCGCCCCCCCAGAGAAAAAGAAGTGAATTTATTTTCCGGAAAGCCGTCCTTTTAGAGGTTGGCAATGACTAGGCCCCGTGCTTTGGCAGGTTATAAGACGCAGGAAGGCCGGGCGTAAACTCTTTGTAAATGACTGCGTATGCGGCTTTTGGGAAATTTTAAGGGCCAAAAATTCATTGCAATTTAAAGGAGCAATGATCAGAATAGCGCTTCTATGAACACACTCTTCATCCCCCCCTCGCCTCGGAGGTTTTCCATGAAAAAGATTTTTTCCATCGCCTTTTTTGTCCTCATTCTGGGTTTGCCCGCGTCGTCGCAGGCCGCGACCTACAATCTGGATGCAGACCACACCACCATCAATTTCAAAGTCCATCACCTGATTTCGTGGGTGAACGGCCAGTTCAAACAGTTTGAAGGCACATTCGATTACGAACCCGGCAAGCCGGAGACCTGGAAGGCGAAGGCCACGATCCAGGCCGCGAGCATCGATACCGGCGTGGCGCCGCGCGACAAACACCTGCGCAGTCCGGAGTTTTTTGACGTCGATCAATTTCCCACGCTCACATTCGAGAGCACCAAGGCCACGGCGGTCGACGACAAGCACGCGAAGCTCGAGGGCAACCTCACAATTCACGGCGTGACCAAGCCGGTCGTGCTCGACGTTGAGATCCTGGGCGAAGTCAAAGATCCGTGGGGTAATCAGCTCGCGGGCTTCACCGCGACCACCACCATCAACCGCAAGGATTTCGGGCTGACCTGGAACAAGACCGTGGAAACCGGACAGCTCCTTGTGGGCGAAGACGTGCAGATCACGATCGAAGTTTCCGGCATGAAGGCAGGGGCCGAGCAGGCGCCGGCGGCATCATAAGAAGAGCAGAGAAAAAGTCAGTGCAGCAACATCCGGGATTAAAGCCCCGGGTGAAGTCAACCAGCAGTACAAAGGAGGATTCAATGGAAAAGAACAAGAAGAAGGCTTTATTGGCTGCTTCCATGGCCGGTCTCATGGCCGTCGCGGGCGCTGTGATTCTGCCCGGACTCGCCCATGCGGAAGGCGTTCAGTGCCATGGCGTGAACAGCTGCAAAGGCACGGGCGAATGCGGCGGCAAGGGTCATAGCTGCGCCGGTAAGAACGCCTGCAAGGGCCAGGGCTGGATCACGGCTGCCGATGACGCTGCCTGCACGGCTCAGGGCGGCACGCTGAAAGAAGCGGCTGAATAATTAAACGCCGAGGTTGACGTGAAAGCGCAACAGGACAACAGTGCCTCCCCGTCGTGGCCGGTTCTTGGCTGCGGCGTGGGCCTCCGTTCGGACCACTACAATGATGTTCTGCGCGAGTGGCCGAAAATGGACTGGTTCGAGGCCGTCACGGAAAACTACATGGATTCCGGCGGCAGGCCTCTCCACATCCTGGAGCAGGTACGGCGCCGTTATCCTGTTGCGCTTCACGGCGTTTCCCTTTCCATCGGGTCCATGGACCCGCTCCATCCCGGTTACCTCCAGCGCCTGAAGGCGCTCGTCGAACGCATCGAACCTTTCGCCGTTTCCGACCACCTGTGCTGGTCCGGCATCGATACCCAGCAATTGCACGATCTTCTGCCGCTGCCGTACACCGAAGAGTCGGTGAGGCACGTGGTGCGGCGCGTGGACCAGGTGCAGGAACTCCTGCGCCGTCCCATCCTTCTGGAAAACGTTTCCACGTATGTGACCTACAAGCATTCCACGATGAAGGAATGGGATTTTCTCAGTGAAGTGGCCGCGCGTTCGGGCTGCGGCATCCTGCTCGACCTCAATAATATTTACGTGAACTCCCGCAATCACGGCTTTGATCCCAAGGAATACCTCGACGCAATCGACGGCTCCAAGGTCGCTCAGTACCACCTCGCCGGCCACACGGACATGGGCGATTTTCTTTTCGACACGCACACCGGCGAAATCATCAATCCCGTCTGGGACATTTACAAAGACGCGCTTGCAAGGTGGGGGAAAGTCTCCACGCTGATCGAATGGGACGAAAAGATCGAGGAATATTCGAAGCTCTCAAGGCAGGCGGAAATGGCGCGCGCGCTTTACGACCGTGCCGGCACCGCGCGGCAGAAGGCGCCGGTCCGCGTATCGCTCGATAAAGCGCCTGAGGCTGGGCCCTCGCTTCTGGAATCGCAGCGCTGGATGAAAAGCTACATCCAGCCGCACGGCTCCCAGGAACCTCATCAGGAAGGATCGTTACTTAATCGCCAGGGCCGGGCGAGCGGGGAAGAACGCATGGATGTTTACGCGGGCGGTTATGCCGCGCGCATGCGCGACGCGCTGGACGATGTTTACGAAGCGCTCAACCGCATCCTGGGCGAAAAACTTTTCTGGGAGATGGCGCAGGCTTACGCCGCGGAATACCCGTCGCAGGAATATAACCTGAGCCTCGCCGGCCGGCATTTGCCGGAATTTCTCCAAAAGCAAAATCCGATCACGGCAAAGTTCCCGTTCCTGCCGGACCTCGCCGCGCTGGAAAGGCTTGTGGCCGCGTCGTTCCATGCGTTCGACGAAAAGCCGCTTGCGCCGTCGGACCTTGCCGGGCTTTCGCCGGACGATTTCGAGAGGATCCGCATTTTCTTCCAGCCTTCGGTGGCCGTCATGAAGTCCGCGTGGCCGGTTTGCGATTTGTGGGAAGCAAGGAATGCGCCCGCGGGAAAACTTAACGTCCCATTCGAAGGCCGGCCCCAGAACGTGCTCGTCGGCCGCCGGGACCTGAAAGTCCATTGCCAGGTCCTCGACGGCCGCCAGGTCCTGCTCCTGGAACTCCTGCTTTCCGGAAAAACCCTGGGCGAGGCGTGCGAAATCCTGCTGCAGGGCGGGGACGAACCTCTGCCCGTGTCCGAGTGGTTCGCGCAGTGGATGGCCGCGGGCTTTTTGCGCGGCTACGAGATCGCGCATCCGGCCGACGCGGCCGGAAACGGCTAGCCTCCTGACAACCCGATTTCAACCGTGGCGGGCTGAGTGACTTCGAGCTCCCAATCCAATCCCAACGGTTCGAGCTCCTGGAAAGTTTTCGCTTACATCGCCGTTCCCGCGGCCCTTGCGTTTCTTCTCATCCTCAAGGTGTTCCTGATCTCCGGATGCTTTGCCTTCGACGCGAATGACGACGCGGGCTACACGTTCCTGAGCCTTGCCGCCGCGCGCCATGTGCTCCGGCAGGGCGCGTTGCCGCTTCTGAATCTCTATCATGCTTTCGGGACGCCGATCCCGGGCGACTGCCTCACGTTTCCGTTTGCCCCGCAGGCCGTCACGTATGCGTTCCTGCCCGGCAAGTACGCGATGACCGTGAACCGTTTCGTGCTGGCCTGGATTACCGTGGCCGTCCTGACGCTCTATTACCGCCGGCGCCTGCCGCATCCCTGGGCCTCGTTCTGCGCGGTGCTCGCGTTTCTCACCCCGGGCGCGCTGTGGAATTTCGCGCACCATCACTATCAGACCGCGCTTCTTTTCTCCGCGGCGCTTTTGCTTTTCGAGGAGCGCTTCATCGAAAACGGGAAAAAGCGCGACGCGGTTTTCTTTTACGCGGCCGCGGTGCTGATGATCCAGAGCCTCAGCATGATGATCGTGCTGATCGCCGTTTTTTTCTCGGCGGCGAACGCCTTTTTCGAAGCCGGAAAGGAAAGAAGGCCCCGCGCGCTGCGCATCGCCGCGCTTCTTGCCGCGGCCTTTGTTTTCCAGATTCCGGAAGTCCTGTCCTTCCTGGCGCAGGCCGCGGGAAGCCTGCGCGCGTCTTCGGGGTTCGGCATCGAAATCCCGCCGCGCCGGATGCTGGCAGGCATCCTGGGCGGCCTCACGGATTTCCGGCATCTCCACGAAGCCTGGATTTATTTTCCGCTGCCGCTCATGGCCGCGGTGGCCGCGGGATGGAAAAAGACGGGCCGAGGCGCCGTGAAAATTCTGACCCTTGGCGTCCTGCCGCTTTTCGGCGTTACGGTGCTGCTCATGTGCCAGCGCCTTTATTGGGCGATCCCGTATTTGAAATCGACGGACATCACGCGGTTCTGGTGGGTCTCCAATATTTTCCTGATGGCGGCGCCGGGCGCTTTTTTTGCCGGCCTGAAGGAAAGGACGGTGCGGCAGGCCGCCCTTTTTGCTTCCGCCGTCTTCGCGGGCTTTCTGCTTTCGCAGCTCGCCGTCGATTACCGGACGCTCGACCGTTTCGTTCGCGAACCGGTTTTTATTTTCACGGTGCTGGCGATGGCGTATGCCGCTTTTCTCGCGCTGGGCGGAGAAGCGAAGGCCGCGGCCGTTTCCAAAATCTTTTCCGCGCTCATGGCGCTGACGGTGCTTGCCGCGCTGTACCCGGTGGTCCGCCATACCCTGGGCTTCGAGGATCTGAAAAAATGCCGCGTCTCGCATTGGTTTTCCGACGCCGCGGACCAGGATTACGCGCTGCAGCCGCTCGTGCCGTTTCTCCAGCCGGGTTCGCGCATCACGCACGAAGCGCACATGGTTTACCGCCACGACGCGAAGGTGAATGCCAACGGCCTTTTCGGCGCGCAGCCCGTGACGCCGCTGCATTACCGCCCTTTTGACGAATATCTCATCGGCCGGGGGCTCGTACAGAAAGAAACGGACACGTACGGGCTCGGCCAGTACCATTTTATCCAGCCGTGGAGGGCGGACGCTCTCCGCGATCTCGGCATCCGCTACGTGGTGCAGGGCGGACGTAACCCGCAGGCCGAAAGCGAGGGCTGGAAAAACGTGACGAATTACGCCGTGCTTTCCCTTTATGAAAATCCGCGGCCCGTCAGCCTGGCGTATCTCGAAGAGGGAAGCTCGAGGACGGCGCTGCCGCAGGAAGCGATCCGGTTCCGCCGCAACGGCCTGGAAGCCGCGCTGCCGGCGCTGGAGAGGGAAGAAGAACTCGTGGCGGCTTTTGCGGCAAGGCCCGGATGGAAAGCGCGTGTCGATGGAAACCTTCGGGCCCTGGACTCTGCGGCCGGGGAAGCGCCGCTTCTCCGCGTGAAGGTCGGGCCCGGCAATCATGCCGCCTCTTTCGATTACGAACCGTTCAGCCTGGGACAGGTTTTGCTTTGCGCGATTTTATCGCTGGGAATTTTGGGGCTCGCGCTTCGGCGCGCGTCTTGAGAAGGGATCAGGCCCGCTTTTTCGCGAGCATCACGATGCTGGAGCCGAAGGGAAGCGAAAGCCCGCGCGCCATCCACGCGGCTTCCTGGTAAACGGCCCAGCGGCAAAGGTCATTGACCGGCCCGGGCGGGATTTCGTTGAAGGATTTCTTCTCGCCGCGCCGCAGCAGCCGATCCAGCCTGTCGAAAATCACCAGCCCCAGCTTCAGCGGAAAAAGAAGAAGATTGTAGTAAGTGAAATAAACGATCTCGAATTTTTCCCGGAACAATTTGTCCATCATGACGCGGTTGTAGCGCCGGTAATGATGGACGACCTCGTCCATTTGCGTCCAAAGCCACTGATGGGCCGGCGTCGTGATCAGGACGTGGCCGCCTTTTTCGAGATGCTGGTCAAACCATTCCACGGCCTCGGCGTCGTTTTCGATGTGCTCGAAGACTTCGATCAGGACGATCAAATCAAAACGGCGTTCGAGTTTCTGCGGCAGTTTCCATTGGCGCACCTCCGCCGACCCCCGGAATTTTTCCGCGACATACGCCACCGCGTCCTCATTGAGCTCGAGCCCTGTCACCTTGCCGTATTGCTGCAGCGTGGGAATGTTGCAGCCGTAGCCGCAGCCGACGTCCGCGATGCTGAGAGGGCGCGCCGGGGCCAGGTGCTTTTCGATGACGGTCTGCACGATTTTTTTGCGCCCCTGCCAGAGCCAGTGTTTGTCCTGAACGTCTTTCATGAGGCGGTATTCGGAGATTTCCATGGTTATTTCCTTTTGAACAGGATGTACGGGCCCCAGGACTGCACGGGCTGGTAGTGCGAAAACAGGAATTCTTCCAATCCTAAATAGACTAGCATAATGTTCAACTTGAAGGGGCCATTGTCCTTGTAAGTCAGGATCCAGTCGGGCGGATTGTTCTGGATGTTGTGCGAAACCGCTTCCTGCTGTTTGCCGGGCTGCGGCTGGTCCTGGAATTTGAACTGGAAGCTGACGCCGGGATACGGCACGCGGCCGGTCAGCGCGTACAGGACGTGCAGGTTCGTGAGCACGAGAAAGGAATCTTTCTGGGGAATGTGGTCGCGGACATACGGCGCGATGGCCTCCAGGTTCCGGCCCCAGATCTCGTAAACGTGCCAGCCCTGCAGCGGCCCTTCCTGCATCGTGTAATCGCAGCAGCGCCCGTATATCGAATGCGTCTTCCGGCCGCTGATCGATTCGCAGGCGTAGCCCACGCAGCGCGCGGTCTGGAACAGCACGAGAAAAGAAAGCAGCGCGGCCCCAGCCTTGAAAAGAGGGGATTTCCTTCCGCCTTCGGCGGCATCGCTTTGGAAGATTACGCAGAAGCCGAGCGCGACGATCATGCCCAGAAGCGGCATGTGGCCGGGATGGCGGTGCGAGCCGGTAATGTGCGAGAAAATCGCGGTCATGGCCACGCCCGCCAGCAGCACGTAGAATTCGCGGAGTTTCCAGAGGCTGCGCCGCGCGAGCCAGGTTCCGGCCAGAAGCGGCAGCCAGTAGCCGTGATTCAGCCATTCGCCCGGCGAAGTCATGCGCTGGAAGCGGCTGCCCATATTGTTATTGTAGTAATCGAAGTTGTTGACGAGAAAGGCCGGAATGTCGCCGATCAGATGCAGGCCGAGGAGCGCCGTGGCCCAGCAGCCGGCGGCGTAGCCGAAAAATCCCCAGGCCCGGAACTCGCGGTTGACCAGAAAAAAGACCAGGAAGACGAAGCCGAACAGGAGTCCGTCATTGAGCTTCGTCAGTACCGCGCTCAGCGCAAGAAATCCGGTGGCGAAGCCGGTCCAGAACGCAGCCTCGCGGCTCGTGAAAGGCATGCGCGCCAGAAGCAGGCAGGTCCCGACGATGCCCCAGAAGCTGACGTAAGTGTCGTACGTGGGAAAGGCGTAAAACCAGTTGAAGCCGCACGCGGTCATGAGCGCTGCGAGAAAGGCGAACGGCCAGGGAATCCATTTCTTCGCGGCGGCATACACCACCAGAGTCGCGAGCGAGCTGGTCACGACGAGCAGCGTCAGGATCGCGGCCTTGCCGAATCCCAGGATCTTGAAAAGCAGGGCGAGTGTGTCCACGTAAAGGGGCACGGCGTGGAAATGAAAATCCACGTAAAGGCGCTGGCCCATCGTGATGCGCCAGGCCGTGTTCAAAAAGCCGCCGTAATCTTCGGGATCGAACCCGTACAGCATCGCCTTCTTGAGCAGCGCGAAATTCACGAGCAGGAGCGCGGCGAGCGCGAGCCATTCCGCGAGCGCGGGATATCTTGCCGTATTTTGGACCGTCGGCTTGTTCATGATTTTGAAAATCCTGTTTTTCCGAAGGTTAGGGCGCGCGTCTCAGCGGCATCAAGGCGTCCGCGGCGAAAACAAAGAGTGCCAGCGTGAAAAAGATACCATACGCGGCCACGGTAACGCTGCGGAAACTTTCGCCGTCATTCCAATAATATAATTTCACGCGATGCCTGCCGTGCGGAACAAAAACAGCCTTGAAGCCGACGTTCGCGTGGTTGACCGCCGTTTGTTTTCCGTCGACGGACGCATGCCAGCCCGGATGCCAGGCATCCACGTAATAAAGCCAGGCGCCTTTCGGATAAGTGACGTCCGCCTCCGCCTCCAGGCGGTTGAAAGAAAAGTCCGTGACCTTGACGCGGCCCGCTTCCGCATTCGGCGCGGGAGTCCAGGATGCCTGGATTTCCGCGGGGATGCCTTCAAGGAAAACTTTTTCCGGCTCGCGATTCAGCCGGAAAAGGCTTTGTCCGGCCGACTCGGTGCTGGGCGAAAACTCGACGTCGGTGACAAGCCGCAGCTTCGGCCCTTCGCAGCCCACGGTGCCGAAGCACGAGCTGCGCGCGATCATGAAAAACTTTCCGAACCATTCATTCCATTCGAAGTTGGTGTACTCCTCGGCGTGATAAGTGTCAAAGAAAAGGAAGTTGTAGATTTCCTTCTGGAACCGCGCCGGGCTGCGGTTCAAAAGCTCTTCGGCCTCGACCATGCGGGGCTGGGTTCCCTTCAGGCCCCGCGCCTCCTGATATTGAAACGGGAAAACCTCGAGAAGTTCGCGGCTCAGGCTGGCGATGCGCATGGGCCAGGTCTTGAAAAAAGCGGCCTGGAAAAGATAAAGGTTTGCCGTAAGGGCGGCCACGGCAATCAGTCCGCTCAAGCGGGGAAAACGGAAGGCCAGGAGAACCGCGAGGCCGCCGGCGGCCGTGATCACGAGGCCCTGCGAAAAAACCTGCGGCCACAACACCCAGTTGTCCGCCTGCATGGCGTCGAACGGCAGGCGCATCCAGACCATGAACCCGAGGACGACGGCAAGGCTGGCCGGAAAAGCGAGGAGCACGCGCCGGCGCGCGGAGGAACCGGCCTCCGCCGCATGCGCCAGGAAATGATCGAGGCCGAAACCCGCAAGCAAAATAAGAAACGGCCGCATCAGGCCGCCGAGAATGCCCACGTAACGGAAAAGGCGGATGGGCGGAAAAATTTCGTAGATGAATTCCGCGATGGGCGTGTTTGCGCCGAGAGAGAGCGCGCCGATCAGAAAGAGCGACGCGGCGAGCGCCGCATGAAAAAGATTCCTTACACAAACGAGGCCGGTCAGGAGAAAGGCAAGCGTGAGCCCGCCGACGAAAACGCTCATCTTCAGCGGCACATAGGACGGGTAAAGGGCCGTCAGGAATTTTTCCGGCCCGGTATAGCCGCCGTGCTGGAGGAAAAGCTGCAGCGGCACCGTGAAATCGGAGCTTCTTCCTTGCTGCATGCTGTCGATGTGGTCGTACATGTGAAGCGCGAAAAGGACAAACAGGCCGGCCACGGCGAGAAAGGCCGCGGCGCCCGCGGCATTAGGCCCTTCCGGCGCGAAGAGTGTTTTGAAGAGCGTCCTTTTGCGGAAGATCATGAAAACGAGAAAGACGGAGACGATTAGCATGTTGAGCGCCGCGAAATAAGGCGGAATCCCGAATTGCACGGTGACCGACACGAGGCCCGCAAGCCAGAGGTAAACCGCTTTTTCTCTTTTATAGAAAAGGACCAGGAAGTAAAGGATGAGCGGCAGCAGGTAGAAGATCCGGAAATTCCAGTAGACGTTCGTCAGCCAGATCGTGCTTCCCACCATCGCGACGGAGCAGAAAAGGACGGAGGCGCGTTTTTTGAAAAGTTCGCCGCCCAGAAGGGAAGTGCCGAGAACGAGCATGCCTTCTTCCAGCAGGATGGAAAATTTAAAAAGGAAATTAACGTCCCGGATGCGCAGAAGGCCGCCCGCGAGGCCCGCGAAGTATTGGGCCGGGGTGAAGGTGTCGAGCTGCGCGTAGTCCATCGATATCCCATAAACGCCGTACGGGAACCACTGGGCCAGCTCATGATGGAAGAAAAAGTTGGTGTAATAGGTGTAAAAGCGCTGGAAAACGTAGATGGTATCGCCCTGGTACCAGACATGGCGGTCCCAGACCGGGAAGCGGAAGAGGGCCCAGGCCAGCAGCAGGAATAAAACTTCGGGCGCCCGGAAAAGGGCTTTTTTGTCGAAGCTGAGGGTTGTCTTCATGAAGTCGGGTTTTAGCCGGGTGGAATCCAGGAACCCGGCTGCCCCGCTTGCCGGGACAAAATTTACTACGACATTTTTCGGAACTTACTGAATTTTAATCTTTTAAGCGTTCGAGCCGATAATATTGTTTCCTGAACCGGCCTTTTGGCCGTCGGAAAGGAAGGACATGAACGCGCAAAATCGTGACCCCAAAGTCACGCTGGCCGTCTATACCCTCAATGAAATTGACGGGATGCGCGCGGTCATGCCCAAAGTCCGCAAAGAGTGGTGCGACGAAATCATCGTGATCGACGGCGGGTCCACGGACGGGACGGTCGAGTACGCCAGGGAGCAGGGCTATGCCGTTTACCGGCAGAAAGAGCCGCGGTGGGGCGGCGCGCACCGGGAGGCTTACAGCCGGGCCGCGGGCGACATCGTGATCGATTTTTCCCCGGATGGGAATTCCGTGCCGGAACTCATCCCGCAGCTCGTGGCCAAGATCAAAGAGGGATACGACATGGTCATTGCGTCGCGTTATACCGGAGGCGCCAAAAGCGACGACGACACCGCGGTGACGGGCTTCGGCAACAGTCTTTTTACATTTCTGGTGAACTTGCTTTTCGGCTGCCGGTATACGGATTCGCTGGTCATTTACCGCGCCTTCACCCGCCCGTTTCTCGAAAAAGCGGGGGTCGTCAACTGCAGCCTGCCGCAATGCGTGACCGTCCTGACCTGCATCCGGGCGGCGAAAATCAAGGCCAGGACCGCGGACGTGCCCGGGGACGAGCCTCCCCGCATCGGAGGCCACCCCAAGATGAACCCCTTGATCGACGGGCTGCGCGTGCTGGCCGTGATTTTTAAGGAATTTTTTATTCGCGATTTTAAAAAAAGCTGCGTTTCCCAGAACATTCAAGCGTGAGGGTCGCTTTTGTGAGTTTTGGCGGGTACACTAATAGGGACGCGTCATCGCTTAACCGGTTATCCACCTCCTCGAGGGTTTCATGATCATCAGCAGGACCCCCTTCAGGATTTCTTTCTTCGGCGGCGGCAGCGACTATCCGGCCTGGTACTCCAAGTACGGCGGCAAGGTCATTGGCACGACCATCGACAAGTACTGTTATATCAGCTGCCGTTATCTCCCTCCGTTTTTTACCTATAAACACCGGATCGTGTATTCCAACATGGAATACGTGAACGACCTTTCCGAGATTAAGCATCCGGCCGTCAAAGGAATCCTGGAAACCCTCAAGGTCGACCGCGGCATGGAAATCCATCATGACGGCGACCTGCCGGCGCGTTCCGGGCTGGGTTCGAGTTCGTCTTTTACCGTGGGCCTGCTGCATGCCCTTCACGCGCTGCATGGCAAATTTATTTCCAAACGCGATCTCGCCAACGAGGCCGTGCACATCGAGCAGGAAGTGCTCAAAGAAAACGTGGGCTCGCAGGACCAGATCCTCGCGGCTTACGGAGGCTTCAACATGATCGAGTTCCACCAGGGCGGCACGTACGATGTCCAGCCCGTGATCCTGCCCAAAGAACGCCTCACGGAATTCCAGCAGAACCTGATGCTCTGCTTCACAGGCATAACACGCATCGCCTCGACCATTGCCAAGGCGCACATCGACAACCTGGAAAAAAGGAAGCGCGAAATCCAGATGATGCAGCAGATGACCCACGAGGCCATCAGCATCCTGCAAAGCTCCAGCCAGATCGACGAATTCGGCAAGCTTCTCCACGAATACTGGAACTACAAAAAAAGCCTCTCGGACAAAGTGACGACTCCCGAGGTGGACGAAATTTACACCGCCGCGCTCGAGGCCGGAGCCCTGGGCGGCAAGCTGCTCGGCGCGGGAGGCGGCGGATTCATGCTGTTTTTCGCCAAGCCGGAAGCGCAGCAAAAGATCCGGGAAAGGCTCAAAAAACTCGTCCATGTGGGCTTCCGTTTCGAATTTTCCGGAAGCAAAATCGTGATTTACGAACCCTACAACTTCTAGACATGAATAAAGAAAAAGCCAAACAGATTTACCACGATGTTTACCTGGTCCGCCGCTGCGAAGAAAAAATCCGCGACGAATACGCCTCGGACGCGATGAAAACGCCCGTGCATCTGCACGTGGGCGCCGAAGCCATCTGCGCGGGCGTCCTGGCCGCGCTTCCCAAAGGCCTCAAGGTTTTCGGGACTTACCGCAATCACGGGCTCTACCTGCCGCTCACGCAGGACCCGAAATCGTTTTTCGCGGAGCTGTACGGCAAGGCGACAGGCTGCGCCCAGGGCAAGGCCGGTTCCATGCATCTCACCGCGCCCGAGCACGGGCTTTTTCTCACGTCCGCGGTCGTGGCCACGACGATTCCGGTGGCCGTCGGCGCCGCTCTCGCGCATCAGTACCGCAAAGAAAAAAACGTAGTGGCCGTTTTCTTCGGCGACGGCGCCGTGGAAGAAGGTGCGTTCTGGGAAAGTCTGAATTTTGCCTGCCTGAAACAACTTCGCGTCTTCTTTGTCTGCGAGGACAACGACCTGGCCATCCACACGCCGACCGCGCATCGCCAGGGCTTCAAGTCCATTCCCGAAGCGGCCGCGGGCTTCCGCTGCCACATGGCCACCGCGGACGGATGGGATCCGGAAACAGTTTACGCCGCGGCTTCCGGACTTCTTCAGAGAATGGAAGCCGAACCCAAGCCCTGCTTGCTGCATTTCAAATATTTCCGTTATCTCGAGCACGTAGGCGTGGGCGAGGATTTCAAATTCGGCTATCGCCCCAAGCCGGACGAGCCCGCGCTGCAAAAGTATGATCCTCTGAAAGCTGCCGAGCGCATGGCCGCCAATCACGGCCTTTCGGATTCCGACATCCAGAAGATCAACCAGGAAGTGGACGCACTTATCGAGGAGAGCGTGGCCAAGGCCAAGACCGACCCCTTTCCCGACGAACAGGAATTCGGACGCGGAGTCATGAGCTGATGAAAGCCTCCCAGCCGGTTGAAAAATTGAACTGGCCGCTCATGGCAGACAATATTTTGCCCGAAGACCGGCAGGCCGTGATCGAGTTCCTGAAGCACAACGACCGGCTCACGCAGTGGAAAGAAGTGCGCGCGTTCGAAAAGGAATGGTCCGAGTGGATCGGCGTGAAGCACAGCGTGTTCGTCAATTCCGGCGCGTCCGCGAACCTGATCACGCTGGCCGCGCTGAAAGAAATCGCCGGGCCGGGCGAAGTCATCGTGCCGACGCTGACCTGGGTGTCGGACATCGCGTCGGTGCTGCAGAACGGTTTCACGCCGGTATTCGTGGACATCAACCCGCGGCATCTCGGCATGGCCGAAGACGAGGTCGCCAAAAAGATTACGCCGAAGACCAAGGCGGTTTTCCTCACGCATATCCTCGGCTACAACGCGCTGACGGACGGACTGATGAAGACCCTGAAAGAAAAGAATATCCCGCTCATTGAAGACGGCTGCGAGTCGCACGGCGCGCGCTTCAAGGGCAAGAGGATCGGCTCGTTCGGCTGGGCCTCCAACTTTTCCTTTTATTACGCGCATCACCTCAGCACCGTGGAAGGCGGCATGGTGTGCACGAACGACGACGAACTGTACCAGATGATGCGCATGTTCCGATCGCACGGTCTGGTGCGCGAGATGGACGACGAAAGCCTCAAGAAGCGCTATCACGAAAAGTATCCGGACCTCGACACGCAGTTTATTTTTGCATTCCCGGCCTACAACGTGCGCAGCACGGAGATCAACGCGGTATTCGGGCGCAACCAGCTGAAGCGGCTGCAGGACGAGATCGACGAGCGCAATGAAAACCTCAAAGTGTTTCTGGGCGGGCTCGATCCGGCAAAGTACCGCACGGATTTCGAATTGGAGGGCGTGAGCAATTACGCGTTAACGCTGGTGCTCCAGAAAAATTTCACGGACAGGGCGGAGAAGGTCACGAAGATGCTGGTCGAAGCCAACGTCGAATACCGGCGCGGCACTTCCGGCGGCGGCAACCAGCTCCGCCAGCCGTACCTGAAAAGACTTTTCGGGGACGCGTACAAAAACTATCCCGAAGTCGAGCACGTGCACTTTTACGCGTATTACATCGGAAATTATCCCGGCCTGGACAAGGGCTTGATCAAAAAACTCTGCGCCATGCTCAACTCGATCGATTGAGGCCATGAAAAAACACATCACTTACCGCGACGCGATCAACGAAGCCTTGATGGACGAAATGACGGCCGACGACCGCGTGTTCGTCTTCGGCCTGGATGTGCCCGACCACAAGCGCATCTTCGGCAGTACCGCGAACCTCGTCGAAAAATTCGGGCCGGAGCGCTGCTTTGCCACGCCGCTTTCCGAAGACGGCATGACGGGCGTTGCGCTTGGCGCGGCCCTCAGCGGGCTCAGGCCCGTGCACGTTCATATCCGCGTGGACTTCATGCTGCTTGCCATGAACCAGATCGCGAACATGATTTCCTGCGCGCGCTACATGACCGGCGGCAAGGTCAAGGTGCCGCTTGTCATCCGCGCCGTGATCGGCCGCGGGTGGGGCCAGGGCGCGCAGCACAGCAAGACGCTGCAGAGCATTTTCGCGCATATCCCCGGACTCAAAGTCGTGATGCCCACGAACCCGCAGGACGCGTACAGCCTTCTCCGGACTTCGATCCAGGACGAGGACCCGGTCATTTTTCTCGAGCACCGCTGGCTCTACGACGCGTTCGGCGACGTGGACAAGGAATTCAAGATCCCGATCGGCAAGGCGCTGGTCAAGCGTGACGGCACGGACATCACGGTCGTGACGACGTCCTGGATGATGGTCGAGGCCCTGAAGGCGCGCGAGATCCTGATGCGCCGCAACGTGTCCGTCGAAATTGTGGACGTGCGCACGATTGCGCCCGCGGACATGGACACCATCGCCGCGTCCGCGGCCAAGACCGGCCGCTGCATCGTGGCCGACTACGACTGGGTGCCCTGCGGTTTCAGCGCCGAAGTCGCGGCGGAAGTCTCGAAGCGCTGCTTCGGAAAATTGAAGCTGCCCGTCGAAAGGATCGGTTTTGCACCCACGCCCTGCCCGACGACACGTCCGCTCGAAAATCTTTTTTATCCCTCCGCGATCACCCTCATCAGAACCATCGAAAAAATGATGGGCCTTTCGGAAACCGATCTCTCCGGAGAAAAGTTTTATTCCTGGGAAGAGCGGTTCAAAGGGCCTTTCTGACGGAGCCGCATGTTTAAGGGCAGAAAAATTCTCGTCACCGGAGGCACGGGGCTGATCGGCCGGCCGCTGGTGGAAATGCTGATCCAGGAAGGCGCGCACGTGAGGATCGCATCGCTCGACGATCCGTCGCGCGCGCATCCCAAGGCCGAATTCGTCCAGGCGAACCTCATGCATTTCGAGAATTGCGCCAAGGCCTGCCAGGGTATGGACGACGTGTTTCATCTGGCCGGCGTCAAGGGCTCGCCCGCCATGACCGCGAAGAAACCCGCGAGCTTTTTCGTGCCCATGGTGACTTTCAACACCAACATGATGGAGGCCGCGCGCCAGGCCGGCGTGAAGCGCTTCCTTTATACCAGCTCCATCGGCGTGTATGCTCCGGCCGAAGTTTTTCACGAAGATGATGTCTGGAAAACTTTTCCTTCGCCGAACGACCGCTTCGCGGGCTGGGCCAAGCGCATGGGCGAACTGCAGGCCGAGGCTTACCAGATCGAATACGGCTGGAAAGACATCGCGATCGTGCGGCCGGCAAACGTGTATGGCCCCTTCGACAATTTCGACCCGCAGAACGCCATGGTGATCCCGTCGCTCATCCGCCGCGCCATGGACGGCGAGAATCCATTGACGGTGTGGGGCGACGGCTCCGCGGTGCGCGATTTCATCCACGCGCGCGACGTGGCCCGCGGCATGATGCTCGCGCTCGAAAAAGGAGGCGGCCAGCCGCTCAACCTCGGAAGCGGCCTGGGCGTCAGCGTGAAGCAGATCGTGGACATCATCGCGGCCAACATGCCCGTGAAGCCCAAAGTCGTGTGGGACACGTCCAAGCCTTCCGGCGACAAGAAACGGCTGATGGACATGACGCGGGCGAAAGCTCTCGGCTTCGAGCCGAAAGTCTCCATCGAAGAAGGCATCCGCGAAGTCATGGACTGGTATTCGAAAAACCGCGAAGAAGTAAACAAGCGCTACAATGTTTTCACCGAGAAGAAATTTGCGTAAGCGGCTCTGCCGCCGGCGGGTACTCGCATGACGACTTCACTTGATTTGATTGCCTCGGATCCGGGCTTCAAGACCACGAAGCTTTTCCGCGAGCTCCAAAAGAATCCCTTCGGCTTCATCGACGTCGGCGCGCTGGGCGGCATCCATCCCATCGTCGATCCCATCGCGGGCCTTACGCATGCCCTGTGCTTCGAGCCGGACGAAAAAGACTGCGAGGCCCTGAGGAACAAATACGCGGAAGCTTCTTCGTTTGCCCGCGTAACCGTGGAGCAGACGGCGTTGGGCGCGCCCGGCAAGGAAAAGGAAAATCTCTACATTTCGAAAGTCGCGACCAACACGTCGCTTCTCAAGCCTAACCCGCACTTCATCAGCCGTTACCAGGCCAAGAAATTTGAAGTGGACCGCGTGCTGCCCATCCAGACGCGCACGCTGGACAGTGTCCTGGCCGGCGGGAAAGACCTCGGAGGCAGAATGGGCGAAATGTTGAAGCTGGACACGCAGGGCAGCGAATACCGCATCCTGAAAGGCGCGGAGAAGCTTCTCGACAAGACTTGCCTCGCGGTGTGGTGCGAGGTGGAGTTTTTCGAAGTCTACGAAGGCCAGGAAACTTTTTCGGACATCGACAGGCTCCTGCGTGAGCATGGATTTTTGATTTACGGGATCTACCCGCATTACCGTTCCACCAAATCGCTGGACCGCAGCCAGTACACGACCGAGGAGCGGCTGATGTGGGCCGACGCGGTCTTCATCAAGGACCCGCTCGACTCGCGCAACCAAGGGCGCAAGTTTTCGGAGCGCGACCTCCAGAGTCTTGTCCTCATCGCGATGCTCACGCGGTTTTATGATTTCGCCCTCGAGCTCGTGCGCGGCCCTTATCCGGAGCCCGCGGACCGCAAGGCGCTGGAAAACCTGATCCTCACGCTCGCCAAAGTGGACAATTACGGCCTGAGGGACGACATCGAGCGTTTGAACAAGGCCTGCTCGAAAAATCCGGACCGGACGAACGTGCTGGTCGGGCTCTTTGTCTCGCGGCACCAGTCGAACAACACGGTGGACCATCTCCTGGACCGCGTCCGGTAGTTCCGCCCCTGCTCCGGCCCAGCCCCTCGGGCGGAGAAATTGAAGGAATCATATGAAACTGGGAAAAGTCTTCGTCGCCGGCGGCACCGGGCTCGTGGGAAAAAACATGGTGAAGCGCCTGGAAGCGATGGGCGTGGATTACCAGGCGAGCTACTACCAGTCCCAGCCTCTTTTTTGCCGCAGCAAATACCGCCGCGTGGATTTTCAGAAATTCGACGAGACCATGGAAGCCCTGAAAGGCGTTTCGGAACTCATCATCTGCGCGGCCGTCACGCACGGCGTGAAGAGGATGAAGGAAAATCCCGGCGCCGGCATCCTGCCCAACCTCAAAATCACCAGCCACCTGCTCGAAGCCGCGCGGCGCCAGAAAGTTTCACGCGTTGTTTTCCTGGGCAGCGGCACAGTTTACCAGGAAGCCGAGCATCCGATACGCGAGGACGACCTGAATCTCAATCTGCCGCCGTACGGCCTGTACCTGGGCATCGGCGGGCTGTCACGCTATCTGGAACAGCTTTGCTTTTTTTATGCGAAGCAGTTCGGCATGCAGATCGGCATTTTCCGGCTGTCGAATGTCTACGGCCCGCACGATCATTTCGGGGAAGACCGTTCCCACGTGCTGCCGGCGCTTATCCGCCGCGCGCTTAAAAAAGAAAATCCCTTCAAGGTGTGGGGCCGCGCCTCGGTGGTCCGCGATTTCATTTACGTCGAGGACGTGGTCGAGGCCATCCTGCGGCTGCTCGACAAGCATTGCCGCCCGGATCCCATCAATTTCAGCTACGGCAAAGGCGTCACGATCGGAGAAGCCGTAAAAACCATCCTGCAGGTCTGCGGCCATTCCGTGGCGCCGCAGTATGACGAAAGCGCGCCGACCGCCATTCCTTACCGCGTGCTGGACTGCACCAAATTCGAGCAGCTGCTCGGGCCGCTGCCGCGCACCTCGCTCGAAGAGGGCGTGCGCAGGACCGTGGCCTGGGCCGTGGAAGAAGACATTTTCAAGACGCGCGCCGCGAAAACGGCCCCGAAGACCCGCTACCTCCTGACCGGCGTATCGAGCGGGCTTGGGCGCTACCTGCATGAGAGGCTGGGCGGCGAGGGGCTCACGCGTGAAAATGCTCCGGAAGTTCTGGAAAGCGCGCGCGCCAAGGGCTGCGACGTCGTCGTGCATGCGGCATTCAGCGCGCCGAAGACCGGGCCTTCTTCGATGCTCGCGGCCTGCCTCGAGGACAACATCGGGCTCACGCAGAAGCTCGCCGAAGTGCCGCACCGCAAGATGATTTATATTTCCTCGATCGACGTTTATCCCAAGACGCCAGGCCCGCACAGCGAGGATGAGGACATCCACTTCCGCGACATCGCGGGATTTTACGGCATCATGAAGCTGACCTGCGAGGCTCTCGTCCAGCAGAAATGCCCGAACCATCTTATCCTGCGCTGCTCCGCGTTTTTGGGGCGGTATTCCCGCAAGGCCAATCTCAAGGTGATCGCCGAAGACCCGAAGCCCGAACTGAAGCTCCAGGCGGGCTCGCGTTTCAATTACATCCTCCATGAAGACGTGGCGGCCTTTATCGAATACGCGGTCGAGCACGACCTGCGCGGCATCTACAACGTCGCATCCAGCGGCGCGGTCACGCTTTCCGAAATCGCGGAGTGGGTTAAGAAAAAGCCCGTGTATGGCGATTACCTTTATGATTCCGGGGACATCTCCAACCGTAAAATTGCGGCGGTTTTCCCCGCGCTGAAAAAAACATCGCGCCAGGTCGCGGAACATTTCCTGGCGAGCGAATATTCTTATTCTTTTTAGGAGCCATGATGGACGAGAAGAAAATCAAAAAAGTGCTGATCACCGGCATCGCGGGTTCGGGAGGCAGTTATCTGGCGGAATACATCGTGAACCATCATCCCGGCGCCCAGGTGCACGGCATGGTGCGCTGGCACAGCGCCGCGGGGAAGGAAAACCTCGCGAACGTTTTGGACCGCGTCCAGCTCCACGAATGCGATCTCAACGACATGGTTTCCGTCCTCGAAGTGATGAAAAAGGTAAAGCCCGATGCCATTTTTCATCTGGCCTCGAACGCGAATGTGCGCGCGTCTTTCATTTATCCCCATGCGGTGCTGAGCAACAACATCCTCGGCACCTGCAATCTTTTCGAAGCCGTGCGGCTTACCGGGATCGACCCTTTGATCCAGCATTGCTCCACGTCCGAAGTCTACGGCCAGGTGGACCCCAAGAACGTGCCGATCAAGGAAGACTGCCCGATCCAGCCGTCCAGCCCTTACGCGGTGTCGAAAGTCGCGCAGGATTTTCTGGGGCTCACGTATTTCCGCAGTTACAACATGAAAATTATCCGCACGCGCATGTTCGCCTACATTAATCCGCGGCGCGCGGACCTTTTCGCCACGTCGTTCGCGAGGCAGGTGGCGCGCATCGAGGCCGGACTCCAGAAAGAGCTCAAGCACGGGAACCTCGATTCGATCCGCACCATGATCGACGTCCGCGACGCCATGGAGGCGTACTGGGTGGCGCTCGTGCACTGCAAGGCGGGCGAGACCTACAACATCGGAGGCAAGACCACGATTTCCGTAGGCGATTTTCTGGAGCTGCTCAAAAAGCACGCGAAGACCAAGATCCCGACGGTTCAGGACCCGGCACTGCTGCGGCCCGCGGACGTGACGCTCCAGATTCCGGACACGTCAAAGTTCAAGGCCGCCACGAAGTGGGAACCGAAGATCAGCTTCGAAGAAAGCGTGGTCAGCCTGCTCGAAGAATGGCGGCGGCGCGTGAAGCGCGAAGCCGCGGAGGCGAAATCATGAGCGGCCGGCCGACGTTCACGCTTTTCATGCCGACGATGAACGAAGTCGAGGGCATGAAGGCCATGATGCCGCGCGTGAATAAAGCCTGGGTGGACGAGATTCTGGTCGTGGACGGCGGCTCCAGGGACGGCACGCTGGAATACGCCGAGGCGGAAGGCTACCGCATCGCGCATCAGACCAAGACCAAAGGCATCATGGGTGCTTACATGGAAGGCCTGCCGCACGTCAAAACTGACGTGGTGATCGCGTTCAGCCCGGACGGCAATTCGCTTCCCGAGCGCATCCCCGCGCTTGTCGAAAAAATGAAAGAAGGCTACGACATGGTGATCGTGTCCCGGTATCTCGACGGCGCTAAAAGCGAGGACGATGATCCGGTGACGGCGTTCGGCAACTGGATGTTCACGACCATGATCAATGTCGCGTTCGGCGGTCATTATACGGATTCGCTCGTCATGTTCCGCGCGTGGGTCAAAGATTCCCTGGGTTCGATTTCGCGCGTGGAATTCCCGCGCGCCGGATTCGAGCCGCTCATGTCCATCCGCTGCGCCAAGGAAAAAAGAAAAGTCACGGAAATCCCGGGCGATGAGCCCAAGAGAATCGGCAGCGCGCGGAAAATGGACCCGCTGAAAAACGGCATGGACATCCTTCGCCTCATCGCGGCCGAAAAAATGGCGCGGGGACGGCGTCCATGAAAGTCACCCTCCTCCTGCCGACTCTGAACGAGGTCGAAGGCATGAAGGCCGTGCTGCCCCGCATCCGCCGTGAATGGGTGGACGAGATCTTCGTCGTGGACGGCGGTTCCACCGACGGCACGATGGAATACGCGAAGGAACAGGGATGCCGCGTATTGCGTCAGACACGCAAAGGCGTGCCCGGCGCATACCGCGACGCGCTGGAACACATCGACAGCGATATCATCATCACCTTCAGCCCTGACGGCAATTCGGTCCCGGAAAAAATCCCGGAGCTGATCGCCAAGATGAAAGAGGGCTACGACATGGTCGTTGTCTCGCGCTACATGCCGGGAGCGAAAAGCGAGGACGACGATCCGGTGACGGCCTTCGGCAACTGGATGTTCACAAAAATGATCAACATCCTGTTCGGCGGAAATTCCACGGATTCGCTGGTCATCTTCCGCGCCTGGAAAGCGGACCTGGTCAAAAAGGCGATCGAAGTGCCGCCGCGCGCGGGCTACGAATTGTACACGACGATCTACTGCGCCAAGCACAAACTGAAGACCGCGGACATCCCCGGCGACGAGCCCAAACGCATTGGCGGCGAGCGCAAGATGAACCCGCTGAAGAACGGCCTCGCGGTCCTGGGGCTCATCCTTTCCGAAAAGTTCTGCCCTCACCGGGGGAAACATGAGTAAGAAGAAGCTGCTGCTTTGCGGCGCCACGGGATTCATCGGCCGCAACATCCTGGAATCGCTTATCCGCAGTGACGCTTACGAGATTACCGCGGTCCATCATAAAAAGAATCCCCCTGACACGCTTGCGAAGGAAAAGAAGATAAAATGGGTCCAGGCCGATCTCACGCAGGCCGGCGACGTCGCCCGCGTCATCCCGGGCCAGGAAATCCTGGTGCAGGCCGCGGCCACGACTTCCGGCGCGAGGGACATCGTGACGAAGCCCTTTTATCACGTCACGGACAACGCGGTCATGAATTCGCTGCTTTTCCGCAGCGCGTACGAGAACAAGCTGAAGCACGTGGTGTTTTTCAGCTGCACGACCATGTACATGCCGCAGGACTCGCCGGTGAAGGAAGAGGATTTCAAAGGCGAGATGATCGACAAGTATTTCGGCGTGGGCTGGACGAAAGTCTACATCGAGAAGATGTGCGAGTTTTACGCGCGCCTGGGGCCGGCGAAATACATCGCGATCCGGCATTCGAATATTTACGGCCCGCACGACAAATACGATCTCGAGCGCTCGCATGTGTTCGGCGCGACGGTCGCTAAGGTCATGGCCGCGAAAGACAGAGTGGAAGTGTGGGGCGACGGCTCGGACGAGCGGGACCTGCTCCACGTGGATGATCTCGTGGATTTCGTGGAGCTCGCGCTGGAAAAGCAGGACAAGCCCTTCGAGCTTTTGAATCTGGGCTCGGGCGTTTCGGTTTCGGTGAAGCAGCTTGTGGAAGCCATCATCCGCGCGTCCGGAAAGAAGCTGGACGTTCATTACGATTTGTCGAAGCCGAGCATCGGCTTCAAGCTCAAGATCAATCTCGACAGGACGCGGAAAAATTTTGGCTGGAAGGCTCGCTTGGGGCTCGACGAGGGCATCCGGAAAACGCTTGAATGGTACCGTGCGAATTATAAGCCTGAGCCGGCGGTTTGATGGAAGCGATTATCCTCGCCGGTGGGCTCGGTACGCGCCTCGGCGCGTTGACGCGGGACGTTCCCAAGCCCATGGTGCCGGTGAAGGGCCGGCCGTTCCTGGAATACCTGATGGATTACTGGCGCGGGCAGGGCATCACAGGCTTTGTGCTGTCGGTGGGTTATAAGTCCGAAGTCGTGCAGTCCCATTTCGGCGCAAGTTACAAAGGCGCGCCCGTGCGGTACAGCGTGGAAAAAGAGCCTCTCGGTACTGGCGGTGGTTTGCTTCAGGCCCTGCGCATTTGTTCGGGCAAAGGGCCGGTGCTGGCGCTGAACGGCGATACTTTTTTTGCCGCCGGATTAAAGCCGCTGGCGGATTTGTACGGCAAAGCCAAGGCGGATCTGGTCATGGCGCTTTTTGAAGTGGCATCGCGTGACCGTTACGAAGGCGTCGCGCTCGAAGCCTCGGGCCGCATCAAAAAATTTATCCGGCGCGAAGACAAACAGCTTTGCCAGTTCGCCAACGGCGGCGTTTATCTGATCAATCCAGCGCTGGCGCAAGGCGCGCCGGAAGGGAAGGCGTCGCTGGAAAACGAATTGCTGCCCGCGTGGCTTTCGCAGAAAAAAGCCGTTTACGGCGCGGCGGCGCATGGAACCTTTATTGACATCGGAACGCCCGAGGATTACGCTCGGGCCGAACAAGTGCTGGCCCGGGGACAGGTCTAAGACCTGTCCCCATGAATAGGAAAGGAGTTCCCTTGAGCGAACGTATTTTGGTTACCGGAGGCGCGGGCTATCTCGGGTCCATCATGGTCCCGGAACTTTTGAACGCGGGCTACCAGGTCACGGTCCTGGACAATTTCATGTACCATCAGAACAGCCTGAACCATGTGTGCGCGAACCCGAAATTCGAGGCCGTGCGCGGAGACACGCGCGACGCAAAGGTGATGAAAGCTCTGCTCGCTAAAGCCGACGTCATCATTCCCCTTGCCGCGCTTGTCGGCGCGCCGCTCTGCGACCGCGATCCCATCGCGGCCACGACCACCAACCGCGATGCCGTCGTGAGCATCGTCAAGGCGCTCAGCAAGGAACAGAAAATCCTGATGCCCGTCACCAACAGCGGCTACGGCGTGGGCGAAAAAAACAAGGAATGCACGGAAGACTCGCCGCTCAATCCCATTTCGCTGTACGGACGTGACAAGGTCGAAGCGGAACAGGCGATTCTCAGCCGGCCGAATTCGATCAGCTTCCGTCTGGCCACGGTTTTCGGCATGAGCCCGCGCATGAGGATCGACCTTCTGGTCAACGATTTCACTTACCGCGCGGTCTATGACCGGTTTATCGTGCTTTTCGAGGCGCATTTCAAGCGCAACTACGTGCACGTCCGCGACGTGGCGCGCGTTTTCCTGCACGGCCTCAAGAATTTCGACAAGCTCAAGGGGCAGGCGTATAACGTGGGGCTTTCGGACGCCAATTTGTCCAAGCTCGAGCTCGCGCAGCGCATCAAGAAGTTCATCCCTTCGTTTACGATCATGGAAGCGCCTGTCGGCGAAGACCCGGACAAGCGTGATTACATCGTGTCCAACGCGAAGATCGAAAAGACCGGCTTCAAGCCGCAGCATTCGCTGGACGACGGCATCCGTGAATTGATCAAGGGCTACACCATGATCAAGAACACGATTTACACCAACATTTAACCGTTAGCATGGACGGGGACAGGCCTTGTGCGAATACTGAGGCGTCAAGCTTCAGAGAGCCTGCCGAAATCATTGGGATTTCGGCGCAGACCTGTCCCCAAGGCTTTGAATGCACACGGCCTATGGCATGCCGCAAACGCTTGCGGCGGGCGGTACAAAATTCATGAATCCCGACATCGATTTCACCAAACCCGATGATCTCGAAGGCGCATTCAAGGCGCTCGGCAGGAATGTGGCGGTCTCGCGCGGACATTGGGAAAGAGACAATGACTGCGAGGCGCGCGACCTGGCCTGGAACCACATCGATCAGATGCACCGGCAGCACATCCACGGCACTTACACGGACGCGCTCCGCTTTTTCCGCTCCCGCTCGAACGCCGTTTCGCTGACCCGCATGCGCATGCCGCTGCTCGGGATTCCTCTCTGGGTCGTGGTCAACGACATCCAGCTCGGCGAAGGCCTGTATTATCAAACGTTCACGCTTTTCAATCTCCTTCACGTGCACATGATCAACAAAATCAGCCCGCGGGCAAACAAGTCCCGCGAAGAGCTCGACTGGTTCGTGGTTTCGCATAAGCTTCTCAAGTTCCTGCACGCGCCGCTGACAAAAAGATTCAGCGGGATCATGCAGCTCCAAAGCGGGGAAGACGTTCCCATCCGCGTGCGCCGCGCGGCGCTGCGCGAAAAAGGGTATTCATTCGACACGGACAAGCCTGACATGATGAATTCCAACAAAGTGACCAGCGGCGTGATTCCTCCGAGGCTTTCCGGCGCGCAGAGGATTTCCCTGGATGGGCTCGAGGTTTCGGCGAGGCCGCACCGCGTGGCCGCGGGCCCGGTCGAATTTCTGGTGCTGCGCCAGGGCCCGCGTGACATGACGGTCTGGACCGAGGTGTGCCCGCATCAAGGAGGCCCTTTGTCGGAAGGGAGGATTTGCCAGGACCAGATCGAATGCCCGTGGCACGGCCTCAAGTTCGCCGGCGCGCGGCTTACGGAAGACAAACCTTACGGAAAGTTCGGGCGCTATGAATTGCGCCTCGAAAACAACACCCTGAGCATCGAGGAAAAGGAAGCCGCTGCGGCGCCGCGCCATGCCCTATGATTTCGTAATCGCCGGAGCCGGCATCGTCGGCCTGGCCACCACTTTCGAATTGCGCAAACGCCATCCGGGCGCGCGCCTGCTCGTCCTCGAAAAAGAACCGGAGCCGGGCCTGCACGCGAGCGGGCGCAACAGCGGCGTGCTTCACTCCGGCATTTATTATTCGCCGTCCACGCTGAAAGCGAAGATCTGCCGCGAAGGGCAGAGGCGCATGATCGCTTTCGCGCGGGAACACGGCATCGCGATCCGTCAGGACGGGAAAGTGATCATCGCCTCGCGCGAACAGGACATTCCCGTGCTGCACCGGCTCATGGGGAACGCGAAGGCCGGCGGGATCAAGGCCGAATTGCTCAGCGCGGACGACATCATGAAGATCGAGCCGCATTGCAGGCCTTTTCAATACGGCATCCATTGCCCGGAAGTCGCGGTGATCGACAGCCGCGCCGTCGTCCATAAGCTCGCGGAGCTGCTTACGGCGCAGGGCGTGGAAATCCGGTATTCGGAAAAAATCACCGGCGTCGACGAGGCCCGCAAAACCCTGCGCACGTCGAAGGGGAAGCACGATTTCTCTTATTTCGTCAATTGCGGCGGCGCCCACGCGGACAGAATCGCCAGGTTTTTCGGGCTGGGGCAGGACTTCGTCCTCGTGCCTTTCAAGGGAATTTATTATCACCTGCGGAGCGACCGGGATTTCCTCGTGAGGTCGAACATTTATCCCGTGCCTGATCCCGAGATGCCGTTCCTGGGCGTGCATTTTACGCGCGTGATTCAGGGAGGCGTTTATGCCGGGCCCACGGCGATTCCTGCGTTCAGCCGCGAAAACTACGGGCTGTTCCAGGGAATCCAGCCGGAAGAAATGGCGGCGATCATGGGCCAGCTTACGAAGATGATGTTCGGGCCGGACCCGATTTTCCGGAAGCTGGTGAGGCAGGAACTTTCCAATTACATCAAGTCTTACTTCGTCGCGCGCGCGCAGAAACTCATTCCTGAAGTCCGCTCCGAAGACCTGGAGCTTTCCGCCAAGGTCGGCATACGCCCGCAGCTGGTCAACCGCAAGACCCAGAAGCTGGAAATGGATTACGTGCTGGAAAAGACCGCGTGCTCCCTGCATGTCCTCAACGCGATTTCTCCGGCGTTTACCAGCGCCTTTGCGTTCGCGGAAGAGATTGTTTCCCGCATTAGTAAATAGGAGCTATGGGCATGGACGGGGACAGGTCTTTAGACCTGTCTCCATGGGCGTGAATGCATGAGGCCTGTTGCGAGCGCGCGGGCCTTTGCAGGCAAGCGAGCGCTTAATATCGCGGATCAACACGACTGGCGGATGACGAGCTCGGGAAGGAATTCTTTCTGCAAGGGTCCGACGGCGCTGCCTTCCAAAAGGGAAATCATCATCGCCACCATCTCGCGCCCCATTTTTTCCAGCGGCTGGCGGATTGTCGTGAGCGCGGGTTCCAGGTACTTGCCTCGTTCCAGGCCGTCATAACCGATGATCGCGACCTGCTCGGGGCACTGGATCCAGGATTCTTTCAGCGCGCGGATGGCGCCGATGGCGATGTCGTCGTTGAAGCAGACGATGGCGCGGGGCAGCGGCTTGACGTTCTGGATCATGTCCATCATTTTCAGATAGCCGTCTTCCTCGAAAAAATAATCGCACTTGCGGTAGAAAGACGGCTCGAACTCGAGCCCGTTCTGCGTGAGCAGCTCGCGGTAGATCTCGTAGCGCTCGCGCGCATCGAGTGATGCTTCGTCCGGGCCCTGCAGCATGCCGATCTTGCGGTAGCCTTTGCTGATCAGGTGACGGACGGCGAGCGTCGTTCCCATTTTGTTGTTGCAGTAGACGATGTTGGCCTTGAGCCCGGGCGTGAAGTCGTTGATCAGCACGACGGGAAGCGGCGAGCCTTCCACGGCCTCTTCGATGTAGCGGGGATGGATGCGCCAGGTGAGAAGAAGCAGCCCGTCCAGGTCGTGCTCCTTGAGAATTTTCTCGCTGGGATCGGCGTAGGCCTCGTCTTTGACCATGATCATTTTGAGGTCGTAATTCGTGTTGCGGAGGGCGTCGATGATGCCGGCATTGATGCGCGTGAAGTATTCGCTGCGAAAGATTTCCGGCGTGAAAGCGGTCAAGAGACCGACGGATTTTCTTTTTTTTCTGATCGTGGCAGGCATGAAGATATTTTCCGGTTGCAGACGCGCGGCGTCGGAGGTCATCACGTTCTCCTAGGGGACAAGGGACGACACTCTAGCACCGGGTATGCTGAAATGCCAGCGGAATTTAGGCGCTCAAAGAGATTCCTCCAAAAGCCGATGGATAAGGGGGAATAAATCCGGCCGCGGCGCGTCTGTTATAGTTAAGGAAAGAAAGGCACTTATGAAAAAGCTGAATTCAGGCTTCCTGGCAGGGATGATGCTCGCCGCGCTTTGCGCCGCTCCGGCCGGGCCTTCTTTTGCCGCCGGGGAAGACACGGCGATCGTCATCCGCGTCATCGACGCCAATACCATTGTCCTCAAAGGGGGCCAGGAAGTCCGTCTGATCGGTGTGCGCTCGCCTTCCGCCCTGGATGCGGATCGCAACAACGCCCTTGCCAAACAGGCCGGCCTCAAGACCGAGTCCCTTGCCGACGTGGGCCGCCAGGCTAAGGAGTTCGTGGAATATCTCGTGCAAGGACAGACCGTGAGGCTGGAGCTGGATCCCGGCCTTGCCTCGATCAATCACCGCGACCGCGAGGGACGCATTCTGGCCTATGTGTGGTTTACAACGCCGATCTTCGCGCAGGCTCCCGACTGGCTGGTCATGGATCCTTCTCCGAAAACGCCGCAGGACGCCTTTCTCAATGCCGCGGTCATGCGTGCCGGTTACGCCGCGCTGGAAACCGATTGGCCCTTTGCGTTCGGAGGAAAATTCCTGGCCCTTCAGGAAGAAGCCAAAAAAAGTAACCGGGGCATGTGGCAGCAGCGCATTTCCATCCCTCCGGCCCCGCCCGCTCCCAAGCCCGGCAAGCACTAATCCTAACCTCTTATCGCCAATTAGTTTACAAAAAATAATTTTCAACCCTCCGTTTGAAAAAGCCTTTTGCCTGCGGGTATACTTATCACAAGTCAAAGTGTGTCCTTAGTTAACCATTAACCCAGGCGATTTAGGGCGAGATGATCGTCAGTATTCTGGATCCTACCCATTACGCATTTAATCCTCACGCGATTCCGTTCCTGATCGTGGGCGTCCTGATCTCGGTTCTCGGAATTTTCGTTCTTGCCAGCGACCGGCCGTCCGCCAGCAGCCTTTCGTTCTGCCTGCTTTGCCTCCTGCTGGGCTGGTGGCTGCTCTCTTTTACCATGCTTTTTTTCTCCGTGCCGATCGCGACCGCGGTTTGGTGGGTCAAGTCCGCCAATGCCGCCGTCGTTTTTATTCCGTCGATGGTTTTTCTTTTTACTCTGGCCACGCTGGGGAAACTCTCCAAGCACCGGACCTTTGTCTTCGCCGGTTTCTCAATTTCCTGCTTCTTTCTTGCCACGGTCTTCATTCCCGGAGGACTCATTGCCGGAGCGGAAAAGCATTTCTGGGGAAACTACACGCGCTACGGGAAAATGATTTATCCTTTCCTGGTTTTTTTCGGCGCCATGCTGCTGTCCAGCCTTATTCTATTTGCCAGGGAGTACCGCGTCAGTTCGGGGGTGAAGAAAAAGCGGCTGCGCATTCTTCTATGGAGCTTCGGCATCGGCTATATCGCGTCCGTTGATTTCCTGCCGGCGCTCGGCATCGACATCTTTCCCTTTGGATACATCTGCGTTTTCATTTACATCGTGATGATGGCACAGGGCATCTGGCGGTACCGCTCTGTCGACATCAATTCTTCTTTTGCCGCGGACCAGATCATCAGGACCGTGGCGGATGCGCTGCTGGTCATCGACGGCAGCGGCATCGTGCGCGTTTCCAACGAGGCTGCCAACCGGCTTTTCGCGGCCGGGGAGTCGCTTGTCGGGGCGCCCATGAGGACGCGCGGCATCGCGTTTTTCAAAAAAGAGAATCTGGCGCGGCTTTTGTGTTCGGGAAAAGTGCAGCGTTCGGAAGTCGCGTTTCACGACCGGGACCAGGGGCATATCATTCTCGAGATTTCCACGTCCGTGATTTCGGAGAATTCGGGGGAAGGCATGGCGCTGGTCTGCATCGCCAAAGACATCACCGAACGCAAGAACGCCGAAGAAGCGCTGCGCAGAAGCGAAGAGCATTACCGGCTGCTGGCGCAGAACATCTCGGACGTCATCTGGATCATGGACATGAATTTTAAATACACTTTCATGAGCTCTTCCGTGTCGCGGTTCCGCGGCTTTACCGCGGAAGAGGCCATGGCGCAGAAAGTGGAAGAAACGCTGACGCCGGAATCCGCGCAGATTTTCATGAAGGCCGTGGCCGAAGAGGTGACGCGGCCGGAGGCCAAAGACAAGAACGGGCCGGCCTCCTGCACGCTGGAGCTGGAGTTCACGTGCCGGAGCGGTTCTTCGGTCTGGAGCGAGACCAAGATCACTTTCGTACGCAATGCCGAGGGACGGCTCACGGAAATCCTCGGTGTCGCCCGCGACATCTCCGAACGCAGGCAGGCGCTCAAGGCGCTCGAGGAAAGCGAAGACTGCTACAACGACCTGATCCGCCAGGCCCAAGATGCCATCCTGACGGTCGACCGGTACGGGTACATTCAGGCTGTGAATCCTTCGGCGGAAAGGGTGCTGGGCTACCAGGCCGCCGAGCTTACCGGGCATCATTTTGCGAAGATGGGAATCCTTTCGCCCAACTCCGTCGCGAAGACGCTGCAGGAATTCACGCTGACCATTCTGGGCTGGCAGCGACAGCCGTTCGACCTGCAGGTCCTCCGGAAAGACCAGCTCGCGGTCGCCATGCGCGCGCACGCGAAAATCATCCGCCGCGACAAGGACCACGTCAAAGTCCAAGTCGTCCTCCGGCAGATTACGGAAGAAAACAAAGGCCATCCCTCGGCCCTTTCCGCCTGAATTCCATGGAAAAATAATTTCTGCCGCGTAAGATAGGGCCCGATGTCTAAGCCGTCTAAAAAAATACTGACCTTCCTGCTCGCCGGCGGCATTCTGGCCGCGGGAGTTGCCTTTCAATCCCGGTATCAAGAACCCGCGCCGCTGCGGCCCGCGGTCCCCGTGCTGGCGCCGGCCGCCAGAACCGAAGGCCTTGGCGCTTCACTCCTCGCGCTTGACCGGAAGGCCTTCTCGGTCTTGCATTATGGAAAGCCTTCGCCGCTCGATTATGTGTTCGGCTGGACGACCTTTCTCGGCACCAAGGCCTGCCTCTTGGTTCTCATTTTTCTTTTCATGGCGATTTGGGACCCCTCCTGCCTTTGGCGGCGATTTGGTTTCGTGGCGGCGGCCGTGCTGATCCAGGAGGGGCTTGTTAATTTGACCAAGATGATTTCGTCGCGGCCGCGGCCGTTCATGGATTTCCAGCAGGGGGCTTTGCCCGGCATGGAGACGGTCCGCGTGCTTTTCCATCCGCCTACTTCGCAATCGTTTCCTTCGGGGCATGCGGCAGGCGTTTTTTGCGCGGCGTACCTTTTAAACCGCCTCTATGGCGGGAAGCTGCCTTTTCTTTACGTGCTGGCGGCAGTCATTGCCTTTTCCCGGATCCACATCGGCGTCCACTATCCCGCGGACGTCCTGGCCGGTACGGCTTTGGGGTTCTTGTGCGGGCATCTCTCGTGGAAGCTTTGGGAGCGCGCGAGGACTGCAAAGGGCCTCAAGCCGCAGGTGGAATAGTTTTTCAGGTTTTCCGGCCCCGGCCGATAAAAGAAGCAACCCAAAAGCGGTTTCCGCGAAAGGATTGATGATGCAAACCTTCAAACAGATGCGGGCTTACCTCGAAGCACGGTTCGGAAATGCGAGGGGGAACATCATTTGGTATCTCGTCGCGGGCCTCGCGGGCGTCGGCATTTTTTATTTGATCTATTTTCTCTTCTGGACTGAAATCAAACGCTGGTTCGTCCAGGGGCATTAAGACTCCCGATCTCCCGCGCCGCTTTCCGCATCATCCTGGCGAGAAGTTCTTTGGGCAGCCCCACGACGTTGCTGTAAGAACCCCGGTAAGATTCCACAATCTTCGGCCTGACCTGGATCCCGTAGGCGCCCGCTTTATCCAGCGAACCGGCCTTGACCGCGTAGTCCCGCATTTGCGCCGGCTTCCATTTTTTTAACCGGACCCGCGTCCTCTCAAAAGCCGTCCACGTTTTGCCGCTGGACGGATGCCGCAGCGCGATCCCGGAAAACACGTCATGCGTTTTTCCGGCCATCGCGTTCAGCATGCGTTCGGCTTCCCGCAAGCTGGAGGGTTTCCCGAGCACGCGGCCGTTGAAGAAAACGATGGTGTCCGCGCCCAGGACCAGCAGCGTTTTTTTTCGCGCTCCGGCCGGCGCTTTCGAAGGGAGGACCGCCCGCAGCGCCTTACCCCGGGCGTTGCGCACAACAAGTGCTTCCGGCCGCTCGCTTTTCCGGTGGGTTTCCCGATGTTTGGAAACGACCGCGCCGAATGGAATTTTTAAAGCTCTTAAATAGGATAATCTGCGCGGGGATTTCGAAGCCAGATAAACAAAAAAGAGTTTTGTAGAAAGGGCCATGATGAGGGCCTATTTATAGTCGATCCGGAGCGCCGATTCAAGAAAAACTCCAGTTCCAGGTCGCTCAATCCGCGGAGAAGAGCGCCGATAAAGGTTAAGCATGCTAAACTTTAAATCAGGAGACTCGAATGCGAAATAGCCGCGGATTTACGCTGGTCGAAATCATGATTGTAGTCGCCATCATCGGATTGCTGGCGGCGATCGCCATTCCCAATCTGCTGCGAGCGCGCCTGAATGCCAACGAAGCGGCAATTAAGCAAGACCTCCGCAGCTTCAGTTCGGCCTGCGAGATCTTCCGGGCCAATCAGAATCCCGTGAGATTTGCCAACAATGTTGCGGAGCTTTCCGCGGCAATCCCGGCATACGTCGACAATACGTGGCTTCTTAATCCGCGCCATCAGTATAATTTCGCTTACGCCGTCGGCGCGGCGAATGCGACGTATTCCATGCTCGCGGCTCCCATACCGAACGGCGGAATCAACACCTACTGTATTGATCAGAATGGCGTTTTGACCGGCTCGGTCAACGGCGCCGGCGCTCCGGCAGGCGCGGGTGCGGGCTGCAACGGCGGCACGCCTCTCAGCTGAACACGTTTTCCTTTTTTCGTGCTATAATCCCTGCGTTATGATCACACCCGAAGAGATCGAACAAATCATCGAGCGCGCCCTGCAAGGGGCGGTTGTCGGCGCCGTGGATATGACCGGCACTGCCGATCATTTTGAAGTCCGCGTTTCCTGCGAGTCCTTCCGCGGCAAGTCGCTGGTGGAACAGCACCAGATGATCAACCGCGCCCTGAAGGCCCCCCTCGAAGACGGCCGCATTCATGCTTTGAAGATCAAAACATCTGTCCCGCAACAATGACCTATTTCCGGAGGCCGCATGTCCGAAGACGTTTTTGAACGCATCAAGTCCGAAATCGCGAAGAACAAGGTGGTCCTTTTCATGAAAGGCCGGCCGGAGGCGCCTCAGTGCGGCTTTTCCGCGGCCACGGTCCAGATTCTCAAAAGTTTTCCCTACCCTTTCGCTTCCGTCGATATCCTGGCCAATCCCGACATTCGCCAGGCGCTTCCCCAATATTCCAACTGGCCGACCTTCCCGCAGCTTTTCATCAACGGCCAGCTCGTGGGAGGCTGCGACATCGTGCACGAACTGCGCGATTCCGGCGAACTGGAAAAGCTCCTGACCGAGGCCTTCAAGGGCGCCTGAGGCTTCTTTAAAAAGGCCTCAATGCCCGGCGATTCTTTCCGATACTGAAGGGTACGCAAAAGGGGAGTTTTGTCATGGACGTTAACGCCTATTTGAATTCCTGCCTCGGAAAAGTCCTCGAAATGAAAGGGCAGGACCTGTTCCTGAAAGTGGGATCGGTTCCCCGGACCCGCCTCGGCGGCGTGGTCAAGCCCATGCCCTTCGACAAGCTGAAAGACGAGGAGATCAGGGCCATCGTCGAGCACCTGCTGACCCCGAAGAAAAAAGAACTTCTCGCCAATAATCTCAGCGTCGACTTTGCTTTCACGCTCACGGGCCGCGAGCAGCGTTTTCGCTGCAACGTTTTCTGCCAGCAGGGCACTTATTCGCTCGTCATCCGCACGCTCTGGAAGAGCATTCCCAGCTTCGAGGAACTCAGGATTCCGCCCGTCCTCAAAAAAATGCCGCTCGAGCGCTCGGGCCTTATTTTCATCGGCGGCACCGTGGCCTCGGGCAAGAGCACGACATTGACCGCCATGGTCGACATGATGAACCAGAGCGTCGAGCGTCACATCATTACCGTGGAAGATCCCGTCGAATACCTGCATGAAGACAAGAAATGCATCATCAACCAGCGCGAAGTCGGGGAAGACGCCCATGATTTTACGAGCGCGCTGAAATACGTCGTGCGCCAGTCTCCCGATTGCGTGGTCATCGGTGAAATGCGCGACGCGGAAACCTTTGAATTCGCGCTGGCTTCCGCCGAGGTCGGCCGCCTGGTGCTTGCGACCGTCCACGCCAAATCGGTTGTGCAGATCTTTGACCGCGTCATGGGATTTTTTCCGCCGGAAAAGCGGGACCAGATTCTGGGCCATTTGTCGTTCAACATCACCTGCTTTGTCTGCCAGAAGCTCATCATGGGCAAGGACGGCAAGCTCGTGCCGGTGTTCGAAATCATGGTCGGCAATTACACGACGCGCCAGCTGGTGCGCGAAAAGAAATTCGATAAAGTGCCGCAGGCATTGCGTAACGCGGAAAACGAAGGCATGCAGACTTTCGACCAGGCCACGTTGAAGCTCTGGGAAGAGGGCGTCATCACGGCCGAAGAAGCCTTGAAGACCAGCGAACGTCCTCAGGAAATGGAAAACTACATGAAGGGCATCAAGATCGACGGATCCAAGAGCCGAATCCTGGGTTCGTGAGGCTGCCATGGCCTTTTTAGCCGCCGTCTGCGCGGTTCCTTTGGCCCTGCTGTTTATCTGGATGCGGTTCGTCGAACCGTACCGCTATCAAATCTCGAAACACCAAGGCAAAATCCGCAAGAACCTCCCTCGCGAACTCCGCGTGCTGCATCTGTCCGACATCCATTTCTCCAAGCCGGACGCCCGGCTATCCGCCTTTTTCGATCGCCTCGCCCGGGAGCCGTGCGATTTCGTTTTCATCACGGGCGACATCATCGATTGCATCGAAGGCGTCCCCGCATGCGCGGAGAACCTGGCCAAGCTCAAACCCGCCCACGGCATTTTCGCCGTCTACGGGAACCACGATTATTACAACTACCATCTTTCTGAGCTTATCCTCCACAATTTCCCGGGCCAGCGTTTTCCGAAGAACCACCAGCACGTGCATCTGCTCGATGCCGCGCTGCGGGACATCGGCGTGCGCGTCCTGAAGAACGAGACCGTGGAAATCGACTGGCATGGCGTCCCGCTTTTGATCCATGGCTTGGACGATCCCACCAGCCGGCGCGCGAACCTGCGCAAGGCCATGCAGCATTTCGACAGGGAAAAGGTGAACGTTTTGCTGACGCACACGATCGACGCGTTCATCGAGATCGGGCGCAACGAAATCGACCTCGCCTTTTCCGGGCATTCGCACGGCGGGCAGATCTGCCTGCCTTTCTGGGGGCCGCTTCTCACGCACACGATCATGGGCAGAAAATTCGCGTCGGGATTTCTTTCACATAAAGGGGCTTTGTGTTCGGTGTCGCGGGGGATCGGAACGAGCCGGTTCGCGCCGGTGCGGCTTTTGTGTCTTCCGGAGGCGCTGCTTATCAGCTACGCGACGCTGGACAGCCGGGGATCAAGTGGTGGACACGTGAACTAAAACGTAGGTCTGCTTGGTGGAGAGGTTCGTAAAAATTTCCGAGAGCGAGCTGAGGTCTTCCGCGCACGCGGCGCTTCCGCCGGTAATAGCCGAGACTTCCTGCAGGTGCTGGTACCCTTCGGCCGGATGATCCGGATCGCAGGTCCCTTCGTCGGTGGCGAAGTAGACGGAGTGAATCACGATCTTGTTGGCCTTGGCCCAATTAGCGTTCGCGACGCCCCAGGCCTTTCCCATTTCGACATACCCCGCCTCGACATTGTGTTTTACCGTGTTCCGGTATTCTCTCAGAAAATCGCGGTATTCGTCCGGAAGCGGGTCGCCGTACTGTTCCTTGAGGCTCGTCTCCATGTTGCGAACCTCGGTTTGCACGCTGTCACGCACCGAGTTTTCCTCGGGGCAGACCGGCATGGTGTCCAGGTCCGCGTCTTCCGGAGCCACCGCGCGCGAACAGGTGGGCGCGCCGTCGGAAAGCAGGATGATGAACTTCGTGTTGGACGTGCGCGTGGATTGCTCGGAATTGCGGATCCAGCGCACGGCAAGGTTGATCGCGTCGCCGATGTTGGTGTGCGTCCTTCTTTCTTCCGCCCCTCCCAAAACGGATCCCGGAAAGATCAGCTTCTCCGGTAAATCCCTGAAATCCCGTGTGGCGGCATCGGCTTCGGCATAAGTTTTCCATTGTCCGACCGAGTAGCGAAGCGCCTGCTGGATGACGCCCTTGTTGTTGCGAGTCGTGGACGTCAGCTCCACGGAATCCGTAGGGGAATAAGGGGCGAAGGCATTGCTGGCGAAGACGAGAAGCCCCATCTGCACCAGACTGTTGAAAAGGCGGTTGCCATCCAGAAGGCTGTGATCGATCGCGTAAGTGACGTCCCAAAGCGGCTGCGGCTTCACGTAACCGTCATCCACGGGGCCCATGACGGTGTCCGCTTCAATTGTATTCATGCAGTCTCCCACGACGTTGGTCGTGGCGGCGTAATGAAACCATCGGTCCTGCGTGGTCGGAAGCGCGGGCCAGGTGCAGACGTCCGTCGGTTTGTAGCTGCGGTTGTCCATCGAGGCCGACTGGTCGAGTGCGAAAACCGCCTTCATGGGCGCGAAGCTTGCGATGGATTCCGTGACCAGGATGAAATTCGAAACAAGATTGTCCCCGAGAATCCGGGCAAACCTGAAAGTGAACGGCTGGTTGGGGCCGTCGCCGATGCGGACACGCGTCCGGATCGCGTTGATGATTTTGTCCGGATCATTCAGCTGGCTGTCCGGATAACCGGTGAAGGTCTTGGCGTCGTGATCATAATATCCGAAAATAATATCGCCCTCCGGGTTGTCCGGATTCGTGATTTCAGAAGTGTCGACCACGATGCTGCTGTTGCTCCGGGTCGAATTCTGCCGGGCGGTGACCGCGGCGGCCTGGCGGATAGCGGAGAAATCGATGCTTTCCTGGCTTTTCGAAAAACGTTTGATCGCGGCAAGCGACGCGAAGTCCGCGGCGTTCCGGCTCTCGGTACGCACAAGGTAGGCCATGCCCACATCGGTAGACAGTACGGCAATGCCGATGAGCGGAATGGCCATCAAGGCGGAAGTGACGAGGATTGAGCCTTTTTGGGAGCGCATCCTGCGGAGGCGCTGAAGAAGCGGCTTCATATGACAACTATAACATCGTGTCCTAAGTCTTGCTACGGCCGCCGGATAGAAAAAATCCAAACTCCCACAACTATCATAAAACCTTGAAAATAAGACCTATCCCGGGGTTATTTCTGGGGTTAGATCAATGCTCGCCGCCGCCGCCGAAGAAAATCGAATCATCGATAGAAGCCGACACGGACAGGGAGGTCGAGATCGAGGCCCGGATTGAAACAGACTGGGAGGTGGACTGCGACGTGGACGAAGCCGTCGAAGCGGATTTCGACTGGGACACGGACGTCGAGTTGGACTGACTTTGCGAGGCTGAGGTCGAATCCGAAGTGCTTTGCGACGTCGATCCCGAAATGGATTGAGACGTGGACTGCGACTGCGACGGCGAAATCGAGGCCGACAGGGATGTCGAAAGCGACGAGCTCTGGGAAACCGATGCTTCTTTCGAAATGTTCTCCGAAATACTCTCAGACTTTGACTGCGAACTGGAGATCGATTGAGAGACCGACTGGACCGGCGATATCGACTGCGAGAGTGACGTCGAGGTGGATTTAGACGTCGACTGGCTTTGCGAAATCGACGTCGACGCGACTACGGACTGAGAAGTGCTTTGCGACCCGGAGATCGAACCCGAAATCGAGCCGGACTGCGATTGCGAGGTCGAAGCCGCCTGGGAGGACGAGCGCGAAATGGACGTGGACGTCGAATTGACCGCGGAATTAGAAGTTGATGTGGACGTGCTTATGGAGCCCGCCGTGGATCCGGATTGCGAAACCGACTGCGAAAAAGACGGAAATCCCGATTGCGACGTTGAGGTTGAGCCCGAGGTGCTTGTGGATCTGGACGTCGACGTCGACAGGGAACCCGACGTGGATTGCGACGTGGAACGGGAGCGGCTCGCGGACCCCGACCCCGAGGCCGACTGCGACACCGAGGTGCTGTTCGATCCCGCCACGGACCCGGAAGTCGAAATGGACGACGACACCGAGGGGGCGTTGGATTGAGAGATCGATCCGGAGATCGAACCGGCCGTGGATCCCGAGATCGACCCGGAAATGCTGGCCACTCTGGAATTAGACGCCGAAACGGAAGACGAAGTCGAAAGGACCGGCGATTGGGATGCCGATGTGGAGGCCGAAATCGACTGGCCTATCGAATTGGTCTGCGAAATCGAAGCGAAGAACGACGAAAAAATTCCCGAGATGCTCGTGGACTGCGAAGTGCTTCTCGAAGTGGACAGAGAACTTGAGGTCGACCTGGACGTCGAAACTGATTCCGACCGGGAATCGCTGACGGATTCACTCACGGAGCCGGAAGTCGACCCCGACGTCGACTGGGACACTGACTGCGAAGGCGACATGGAGTCCGACACGGACGTCGAAATCGAGGCGCTGGTCGACACGGACGTGGACTTGGAAATCGAGCCCGATACGGATTCGGTAACGCTCTTCGAGGTCGAGAAAGAAGCCGATGAGGACGCCGAGACCGATTGAGAGTCCGAAGCCGAAACCGACTGCGACTGGGACTCCGAAACCGAAGTGGACTGCGACGTCGATTTTGAAGTGGACTCCGAAGACGATACGGACTCTGAAACCGATTGCGACGTCGATTGGGATTCCGAACCGGAAACCGATTGGGACACGGAATCGGACGCGGATTCCGAAGCCGAGGTCGACTCAGAGACCGATTCATCAATGGAGATCGACGTGGATCCCGAAGTGGAAGCCGAGCGCGAAGTCGAAACCGAGAAAGAATTCGAAATGGACGCCGAAGGATTAGGCGGCTGCTCGGGCTGTCCGATCGTGGCGGCGAACGAGCTGGCGCGCGCGGTCATGGCCGTCGGGATCCGGAAACCGAAACGGCTCAGGAAGAAATTATTCAAAGGTGTCTGGAAATTGTACTGCACCTGCACGACGATCGGTTCGCGCTGCAGGTTGTCGGGAACCTGGACGTCGATGTCCGCGGCCTCTACGTCGGTAAGCCCCTCGGGCAGGGCATCGAGCGTGGTTTGAACGCCGTTTTCGACGCGAACGTCGTCGTCCGACATGGCCGCGACGCGCGCGCCTTCGCGCGCCGCCTGATAGACGAGATGCCATTCATAGAAAGCGCGGCCCAGTTCGATGATGCCGAAGATCAGGAGGACAAAGACGGGCAAGAGCAGGGCGAATTCAACCATGCCTTGTCCGCGTTCCCCAAATCCCCATCCCCTTGATTTTTTCATGATCAGGTCACCTGGAAATCATCCCCGTAGGATACCGAGGCGGAATTGATTGTCTGGCTTCCGAGCCCGAAGAAAAAATTCACGACACTCGAGGCCTGCACGCGCAAAAGGACGTAACGCCGGTCGTCTTCGACAACCGGGACCCATTCTCCCGTGACCGTTCCGTTCGTGACGCCGGAATTGAACAGCACGAGGTTCGTGCGGTTGACGGCGATGCAGCAGATGCTGGAGCTGCTGACGCATTGGGCAAGCGTGCACTTGTCGGACGGACTTGGGTTTTCAGGAGTGGGAAGCGAGGTTTCGGTGGCGATCCGCGAGCCTTCACGGGTCGCAGCGCTCAGCCGGTGCGCGACAAAAACCATGTTCGCCATGTCGATGGCGAGCGTGGCGATCGCAAGCAGGACGGGAATGATCAAGGCAAACTCGACGATGGCCTGTCCCCGGGATCCGCGCACTAAAATTTTTTTTCTGCCTTTTTGGAATGAAAAAATGATCGCCCATCCTCCTTTTCGTAAGGATGACTCTGCAGCGTCCACTTGTTCTAATAAAGCATAGCATAATAACTTAGGGTAAGAAACGGGGATTTGCCTTAATTCCTAGAACCCACTATCATTTTTTATCAAAGAGCCGGTCCCAAATGGCCGTAAATTGACTTTAACTCCAATGAGTGTAATTACATGAGCCATACCGAATCCATCTCCTTGCCGGCCCGGGGGAAAGCGCTGCTCGAATCCCTTAAAAAAGTGGATTGGCTGAGGGTTTTTATCCTCGCGCTTTCCTTCCTTTCCCTTTTTCTTTTTCTGGATTGGAAGCCGCCCCAGCATGACGAAGGCGTCAACGGGTGGATGATCCAGGACCTCCTCGCCAAAGGGTATTACCCGTACGATCCGGCCAATTATCACGGCCCCCTTCATTTCTATGTCCTGTTCGTTTTTCGGCTTTTTCTGGGAGACAACCTCTGGGCCCTGCGTCTTCCCGCCGTGATTTTTGCCTGGGCGAGCATTTATCTCCTGACTGAGCTCAAACCGTATCTCGGAAAATTCTGCGCCTATGCCGCCGCGCTTTTCGTCAGTGTCTCCCCGGGCATGATGTTTTATTCCCGGTATGCGATCCACGAATCGACGCTGCTTTTCTTTTCCATTCTGACGCTTCTTGGTTTTTTCCGCTTCTGGGACCGCAAAGACGTGAAGTCCCTGTGGCTTTTGGGCGCGGGCTTCACGGGGATGATCGTCACCAAGGAAACCTACGTCCTGGCCGTGCTTTCTTTCGTCGGCGCCTGGATGCTGACGCTGCTTTATGAAAAATTTCTTCCGTCCACGGAAGTTCCGCCGCGGGTCCCGGCTTCTTTCAGCCTGCGCGACATCGGCCGCGTCACGGGCACCTGTGCGTTTGTCATCGTCCTGCTTTATAGCGGATTTTTCCTGAACTGGTCCGGAGTCCTCGGCCTTTTCACGACTTTTTTCAAATGGCTGAACACCGGCGCCCTGTCCACGAGCGAGCAGAAAGGCCATTGGAAGGCGGTCATGTACTGGATCCAGCTTTTCCTGCGCTACGAATGGCCGGCCTCTCTCGGTATTCTCATGTCCTTTCCTCTTCTGGGCCCGGCACCGCGGTGGCATCGCGTCATGATGCTGTACGCGCTTCTGCTGCTGGCCGCTTACAGCATGATTCCGTACAAAACGCCGTGGTGCATTCTCCAGATCATCTGGCCTTTTCTCGTGGTGGCGGCGTCTGTCCTGGGCCTTTTCGCGTCCCGCGGCGGAAGGGAGAAAGCCGCGGCGCTTATTGTCATGGGGCTTCTCTCGGTCACGAGCCTCTGCAAATCCGTTTCGTTGAATTTTTTCCATTACGCGGACGACCAGGAGCCGTACGTCCACGTGCAGACTTTCGAGAGCCTCATGAGCGTCGACCGCAAAATCAAAGCGCTTGTCGCGCGCGATCCGACAAAGCGCCACATGACGATCCACGTGGTGAAGAAAGCTTACTGGCCGATCTCGTGGCTTCTGGTGGATTTCACGCATCACTATTACTACACCGAGGAACTTCCGCCCAAGGCGGACGCGGGCGTCATTTTCTGCGACGTGGAAAGAAAGACGCGGCTCGAGATGCGTCTTAAGCGGCCGTACTTCGTGGAACGCTTCCGCCTGAATCCCGCGCAGGATCCCGGCTACGTTTACTACGACAAGGAACTCTTCAAAGACCTCTTCGGCCCGGGCGCGGAAGTCTTCGAGCCCGAAACTCTGCCGGAGGCCAAGCCCGGGGAGGGACTGCTCGCGCGCTATTACAACAACTCGCTCTGGCAGGGCGATCCTGTCCTGGAGAAAGTCGCGGGCACTCCGGATTTTTCATGGGACATGAAAGAAACGCCGCTTCCCGCGCCTTTCAGCGTGATGTTCGAGGGTGAGATTTTCGTTCCCGAATCCGGAGACGTGGGCTTCTATCTTGCGAGCGATGACGGCAGCGACCTCACGCTCGATAACGAAATCCTGATCAACAATCTGGGCGACCACAGCGAGAAGACGAAAGAGGGAACCAAGAAAATGGAAAAAGGATGGCATCCCATCCGCGTCCGCTTTTACGACGTCGGCGGGAGCGCTTCGCTCTGGCTGTGGTGGAAGCTTCCTTCCGGACGCGAGGGAAAAATTTCGCCCGAACATTTCAGGACGTCCCAATCCTCGGAAAAACGCTGATGCCTCTTATTGCTGCTTTCCTTGTTTTTATTGCCGTTTCCGCCGTGGCGGGCGTGGTCCTGGCCACGTTCGCCGGCGTGCTGACCGTGGCCGTAAGCTGCTATGCCCTGGCCGCCGGCATGCTCGCGGCCCTGCTTGCGTTCCGGAGCTGCCGCGGCATTTCGCTGGAAGGGCCCGGCCCCGGCTTTTTCGACAAAGCCGCGCTCTTTTTCGCTTTTCTTTTCTGCGCGCGCAATTTCTTCTGGCTTTATTACTACAGCGGGGAGAAAGTCTACACGCTGAACGGCTATCCTTACGCGGACCTGCATTTCCATCTCGCCTTCATTCAGAATTTCGTTTCCGATACGCCGTTCTGGCCGGAAAATCCTTTGTTCACCGGCGCGCCGCTGCGGTATCACTTCGGCATGGACCTGTTTACGGCGCTGTTTGTCAAAGCCGGGCTGCCGCTCACACGCGCGCTTCCGCTGATCGGTTTTTTCGGCGGCATGCTGACCATGCTGGCGCTTTACGCGTGGGGCAGAGGATTCACCGTGGCCGCCTTTCTTTTTACCGGAGGCATGGCGGGCTACGTTTTTTTTCTGACGCACGTCTTCGACGATTACCAGTCGCAGCTGGCCTGGAAAAACGTCGCGCTCACGTCGCTCTTGCCCCAGCGCGGATTCCTTTTCGGATTTCCCGCGGGCCTTGTGACGCTTTGGAGCTGGCGCCGCCGTATCCTGGAAAATAAAAAAGGCCTGCCGCTCTGGATCGAAGGCCTTCTGTGGGGCGTGATGCCGTTTTTCCAGATGCACGCCTTCATGTTCCTTTCGGGTATCTTCGCGCTCTGGACCGTGGCCAAGAAAAAAATCCGGGACATGATGCCCGTCTATTTCGTGGCGCTTGTCACGGCTGTTCCTTTTGTCCTGATCCTGACCGACAATTTCCAGAAGGCCTCCATGATCTGGTTCAAGCCCGGCTGGATGATGGAAACGCAGAACCCGGTGATTTTCTTCATGCTGAACTTCGGGCTCTATTGCCCGCTCGCGCTGTGGACAGCCTGGCGGGTCGCGCGTTCGCGCGAGCGCAACGCGCAGCTCATGCTTTTTCCCGCGCTCGCGCTTTTTCTGCTGTGCATGTTCGTGATGTTCGGTCCGTGGGAATGGGACAACACGAAGCTTATCATCTGGAGTTTCCTTCTCGCCACGCCTGTCTTTGACGCGTACGTGGTCCGCCGCCTCCGCTTTCCTTTCCGCGCGCTGCTTCTGGTCGGCCTTTTTGCGTCCGGTTTTGTCTGCGTCGTCAGCTCCATGGGCAAGAACAACCGCGGTATTCCGATCGTGGACCGCCAGGACCTCGACGAGGTCTGCGCGCAAATGGCGAAAATCGCTCCGACTGCCCACGTGGCCTCGGCGCAGGAAGCGTATCATCCTGTTCTCATGTGCGGACGCAAGCTCGCAGCGGGGTACGCCGGCAATCTGCGCGCGGCCTTCGGTCTTGATCCCGAGAACGTGGAAGCGAAACTGCAAAGGCTGATGGCCGGAGAATTCGACTGGCGTTCGCTTGCCCGCGACTTGAACGCCCGCTAT
>DATJFP010000098.1 GCA_035495615.1 Verrucomicrobiia bacterium
GTGGCGTACCGCCTCGATGGCAAGACCTATAAGGATTTCCCGCCTTCTTCGTGCGATTTTTCGCGCTGCGTTCCCGTTTACGAAACCATGAAAGGCTGGCAGGAAGATCTCACCGCGGTGAAGCGCTGGAAAGATTTTCCCGCGAATGCCAAGAAATACCTGAAGCGGCTCGAGACGCTGCTCGAGACCCCGATCAAGATGGTTTCCGTGGGAAGCAAGAGGACTCAAACGGTCTTCCTATGAACGAGCAAAGCGCGGACTACAAAAACATCCCCCGTCACGTCGCGATCATCATGGACGGCAACGGGCGGTGGGCGAAGCGCCGCGGCCTGCCCCGCATCGAAGGCCACCGCATTGGCGCGGACCGGCTGGAAGAGGTCATGCGCGCGGCCCAGGAAGCCGGCGTCAAGTACCTGACGCTTTACGCTTTTTCCAAGGAGAACTGGCAGCGGCCGCGCGAGGAAGTCGCGTTTCTCATGCAGCTTTTGTCCACGTACCTTGACCGGAAGCTGCCGGAGCTTCAGAAAAACAACATCGTCTTCAACGCCATCGGCAATCTGGACGACATGCCCTTGGAAGTCCGCGAAAAAATCGCGCGCAACATCCGGGAGACGCGCTCCAACACGGGCCTGACGGTCACGTTCGCTTTCAGCTACTCGTCGCGTTTTGAAATTACCGAAGCCTGCCGCCGCATTGCCGAAGAGGCCGCGGCCGGAAGGCTGGACCCGGCCGCCATCACTGAAGACGCCGTGTCCGACCGCCTTTATACCGCGGGAATTCCCGACCCCGACCTTCTCGTGCGGACGAGCGGGGAAATGAGGATCAGCAATTTTTTGTTGTGGCAGATTTCTTACGCGGAGATCTACATCACGGAAACCTGCTGGCCGGAATTCACGCGGGAAGAATTCCTGAAAGCGATCACGGAATATCAAAAAAGGGAGCGGCGCTTTGGCCGAACACATCCAGTTGAAACCCGGTGATCCCAAAAGCCAACTTGCGAAACGCCTGGTCTCTTCGGCGTTCTTTGTCACGATCAGCGTCTCCACCATTTTCCTCGCTCCCATGTGGCTGTTCGCGCTCGTCGTCGAAGCCCTCGTCCTGCTCAGCATGAACGAGTTTTTCTCGCTGACCCAGCGCAAGCAGGTCGACGTCAGCCGTCCGCTTCTTTTCCTGTTCGCGTTCCTCCTGCCGCTTGCCGCGTTCAACAAGACGGGCCCGTTCGTGCTGGTGCTCGCGTGCCTTTTCATTTTCATGATGAACTTCCGCCGCCCCATGCTGAGCCAGGCGCTCATCAGTAGCGCGGTCAGCCTGTTCGGCCTTGTGTACATCGCGTGGTTTCTCGCGCACCTGATCGAAATGCGCCTGCTGCCTTACGGCGCGCGCTGGACGTTTTACGTTCCGCTCATCGTCAAGGGCGGGGACGCGGCCGCTTATTTTACGGGCACCCGTTTTGGCAAGGCCAAGCTGCTCGAGCACGTGAGCCCCAATAAATCCGTGGAAGGCGCGATCGGCGGATTCATCGCGTCTGTCATCCTGTCCCTCTGCTCCAAGGCGTTCCTGCCGCACGTGGGCCTGGGCCATCTGCTTCTTCTCGGCATGCTGACAGGCTCGATCTGCCAGATCGGCGATCTCGCCGAAAGCCTGATCAAGCGCGACGCAGGCGTAAAAGATTCCGGTCAGATTCCCGGGCTCGGCGGCGTGCTCGACGTGCTGGACAGCCTGCTGCTCACGATTCCTTTCGTTTACTATTACGTGGTCATCTTCATCGGGGCCTGACGATGTCGGCGCTTCTCGAAAAACTGCAATCCATCGAAAAAGGCAAGGCACGCGCTGCCGCCAAGGCTGCACGCTCCCAGGCCATGAAATACGCCGAAAGCCGCGAGCTTGCCCCGAAGACGCGCCGCTGGCCGAAAAACATCGCCATCATGGGCTCCACCGGTTCGGTCGGAGTCAACACCCTCAAGATCGTCCGCACGCATCCCGAAAAATTCAAAGTCCGTGTCCTCGCGGCCAAGAAGAACGACGAAATCCTGGTCGAGCAGGCGCTCGAATGCCGCCCGGAAATGGTCTGCCTGTTCGATCCTGCCGCGGCCGCGCGCGCCGAACAAAAATTAAAGCGCCACCGCATCCGCGTGGTGAGCGGCATCGACGGCCTCACAGAAGCCAGCACGCTGGCCGGCGTGGACGAAGTCATTTTCGCGATGGTGGGCGCCGTGGGGCTTATCCCGATTTTCTCGGCGCTGCGCGCCCGCAAGGAAATCGCGATCGCCAACAAAGAGCCGCTCGTCATGGCCGGATCGCTTCTCGTGCGCGAGGCCCGCAGCCTCGGCGTGCCGGTCTTTCCCATCGACAGCGAGCATTCCGGGCTCTGGCAATGCCTCGAAGGCCACGCCCGGCGCGGCATCAAAAAGCTGGTGCTGACTTCTTCCGGCGGCCCGTTCCGCGCGCGCAAAGGATCGCTTGCCGGCGTGACCCCGGCCGAAGCGCTCCGCCATCCGAAATGGAAAATGGGGCCGAAGATCACCATCGATTCCGCGACGCTCATGAACAAAGGCCTGGAAGTCATCGAGGCCGCGAACCTCTTCGAAATGGACGCGGGCAAAGTGGAAGTGCTCATCCATCCCGAAGCCATCGTGCACGCGCTCGTCGAATTCGTGGACGGCTCGCATCTCGCGCACCTGGGCATTACGGACATGCGCCTTCCGATTCAATACGCGCTGAGCTATCCCGAACGCCTGGAAAATCATTTGCCCGAGCTGGACCTCGCACAGCTGGGGACGTTCCACTTCGAGAAGCCGGACCGCAAACGTTTTCCGTGCCTGGATCTGGGTTACCGCGCGAGCGCGGCCGGAGGCAGCATGCCCGCGGTGCTGAACGCCGCCAATGAAGTGGCGGTCGAGGCTTTTCTCAATTTCAAGATCGGTTTTCTGGATATCGCAAAGACCATCGAAAAGGTCATGAACCGCCACACGGTCATCAAAAACCCGGACCTGTCCGGCCTCCTGCAGGCCGATGACTGGGCCCGGGAAACCGCAAAGGGCCTTCTATGAATTTCCTGGTTTCGGTCGTTCCCACGCTTCTTGTTCTGGGCGTTCTCATCACGATCCACGAATTCGGCCATTTTGTCGCCTGCCGCCTGAGCGGCGTGAACGTGGAAAAGTTTTCGATCGGCTTCGGCCCCGAGATCCTGCGCGTGCAGAGGAAGAACACCTGGTACGTGCTCTCGCTTTTCCCGCTCGGCGGGTACGTGAAGCCCGCGGGCGAATCTTACAGCGAGCTGCCGGAAAGCGGTCCCAAGGCCGGCGATTACCTCGCGGCGGCGCTGCCCAAACGCATTTTCATCGTGTGCGCGGGCGTGCTCATGAATTACCTGCTCGCCTTCGTGCTGTTCGGACTCATCTTCATGATGGGGCGCCCGGTCCCGGGAACGACCATCGGCGGATTCGTGGAAGGCTATCCGGCGCAGGCAAGCGGCCTCTTGAAAGGGGACAAGATCGTCGCGGTGAACCATGAGCCCGTGTCCACGTGGACGCAGATGACCGGCGCGTTCGAAAAGATCCCGGGCCCGGAGATCACGCTCCAGGTCGAGCGCGGCGGGGAAGCGCCTGTTGACATCAACGTCACGCCCAAAGAAGAAACCGTGCCGGACATTTTCGGCAAGCCGGTCAAGGTCAAGCGCATCGGCATCACGCCGAGCCCCGAAGCCAACCAGTTCGAACGCTATCCGTTCCTGGAAGCGTACCGGCATTCGGCCGAAACCACCTGGTTCCTGACCAAGATGACGCACAAATCGATTTTTTACCTGATCCTCGGAAAAATTTCCATGAAGGCCATTTCCGGCCCGGTGGGCATCATTTCCATGACGGGCGACGCGGCCAAGCTCGGGCTTCCTTACGTCCTCCAGCTCATGGCCACGCTCAGCATTTCGCTGGCCGTCATCAACCTCCTGCCCGTTCCCGCGCTCGACGGCGGCCATCTGCTCTTCCTCCTCATCGAAGGCGTGCGCCGCAAAAAAGTGAGCCTCGTCGTGCAGGAGCGCGTCACGCAGGTGGGCTTTGCCCTGCTGCTGGCCCTGATGGTTTTTCTGATTTACAACGACTTGGCCAACATCGATGCCTTCGACAAGATCCGCGGCATTTTCATAAAACCCTAGACGCACCTCCTCACCATCCTCTCCTCCTTGAGGAGGAGAGGGCCAGGGAGAGGAGGCGCAGGATCAAAACGAGAAAACTCATGAAGTGGACTGAAAGCCTGATTCCAACCCTGCGCGACGTGCCCAAAGACGCCGAGGCCGCGAGCCACAAGCTGGCCTTGCGCGCGGGCCTTGTCCGCCAGCTCGCTTCCGGTGTTTACAGCTACCTTCCGCTCGGATTCCTGTCGCTGCGCAAAATCATCGAGATCGTGCGCGAGGAAATGGTGCGCGCGGGCGCGCAGGAACTGCTGCTTCCCGCGCTGCATCCGGCCGAGCTTTGGAAAAAGACCGGCCGTTACGATTCGCTCGGCGAAGACAAGCTCGCCTTCAAGAACCGCGCGGGACATGAATTCGTGCTCGGGCCCACGCACGAAGAAGTCATCACGGACCTCGTCGCCAACAACGTGAAGTCCTTCCGCGACCTTCCTTTTAATCTCTTCCAGATCCAGACGAAATTCCGCGACGAGGCGCGCCCGCGTTACGGCGTGATCCGCACCAAAGAATTCATCATGAAGGACGCGTACAGCTTTGACCGCGACGACGCCGGCCTCGACAGGCATTACCAGAAAATGGCTGAAGCCTACCGCCGCATCTTCACGCGCTGCGGCCTTTCGTTCCACATCGTGCACGCGGACACGGGCATGATGGGCGGCAAGATGAGCCAGGAATTCATGGTCGTATGCCCGTACGGCGAAGACAAGGTTGCCTTGTCGGACAAGGGCTACATGGCCAGCGTGGAAATCGCGCAGCGCAGCCAGCCTTCGCAGGCCGCCAAAGCCGCGGCGGGCGACTCCAAGCCCGAAGTCTTCGACACGCCGAACCTCCGCACGATCGACGAAATCACGCACCGCTACAAGCTCAAGGCCGAGCAGATGATCAAGACCATGATTTTCATGGCGGACGAAAAACCCGTGGCCGCGCTTGTGACCGGCAGCAGCGACGTCAACGAAGTGAAGCTGCGCAAAATGCTCGGCGTTTCGAAATTGCGCCAGGCGACGAGCGAAGAAATCCGCAACTCTACCGGAGCGCCCGTGGGATTTGCCGGGCCCGCCGGATTGAAAATTCCCGCTTACGCGGATTGGGACATTGTGGAAGGCGTGGATTACGTGACCGGCGCGAACGAGAAAGACAAGCACGTGAAGAATATCCGCCTCGGCCGTGACTTCAAGCCGGCCGGCATGGGCGACATCCGGTTCGTCAAAGACGGGGATCTGTCGACGGACGGAACCCCGCTGAAACTCCTGACCACCATGGAAATCGGACACATCTTCAAGCTCGGCACGCGTTATTCCGACGCGCTGCAGGCGGTTTATCTGGATGAAAAGGGCGACCGCAAGCCCATCATCATGGGCTGCTACGGCATCGGCGTGAATCGCATCCTGGCCGCCGCGATCGAGGAACATCATGACGACAAAGGCATCAAGTGGCCGCTTTCGATCGCGCCTTATCAGGTGATCCTCATCACGCTCAACGAGAAAGAACCCAAGATCAAAGACGCCGCGGAAAAACTCTACCGGGATTTGAGCCAGGCCGGGATCGACGTGCTGTACGACGACCGCGACGAGCGCGCGGGCGTGAAATTCAAGGACGCGGACCTTGTCGGAATTCCAGTCCATCTGGTTTTAGGGGAAAGAGGGCTTGCGGAAGGGAAGATCGAAATCAAGTACCGGGCGACAGGCGCTTCGGAGCTTGTTCCTCTCGAGGGATTCGACATCAGGCAGGCTTTGGCCAAGGCTGACCTTCCCGCTACAACTGGCGCAAGCCGCGCCTAATCCCCCCTCACCCTTCCCTCTCCCCTCAGTGGAGAGGATAAAGGAGAGGGGAATCCATTTTTGACTAAGATTTAGTCACGGTATATTTCGGCGTTTCCCACTCCGCCCCGATCAGTCTTTCCTTGTTGTTTTCTTTGTCCAGGATCATGTAAAACGTGTATTTCTTCTGGCCTGGATACTCGTCGGGGCTGATGCCGAAAGCCATTTTGGGAATCTCCACGCCGATCGCGAATTGCCGTTTCTCGTACTGGCCTTTCAGGACTTGCTTCGTCTTGAAGACCACGCCTTTTTCGATCTGGTGCGTGAAGCCTTTGCGGCCTTCGATCACGTCGATCTGCTGGGATTTTTCCGCCTTGAATATTTTCATGTAAACCGCGGAGACGATGATGTCGGCCTGGCGCGTCAGCTCCTGGCGCTGCTCCTCTTTGTAGAGGTTGTTGTCGCCGGAAGTGCATCCTGCCAGGAAGACCGCGGCGGTAATCAGGATCAGTTTTTTCATAGTCCTCGGGGAGATGCGTTCTTGCCTGCGGGAGGAGCCGGCATTATGCTAGTGACCGTTTGACACTCTTGCCGTTGGGCCATCAACATGAATGATAATAAAAAAAAGCCAAAAATCAAGTGGCCGAAAAAGATCATCCACGTGGACATGGATGCTTTTTACGCCGCGATCGAGCAGCGCGACTTTCCCCAATATAAAGGAAAGCCCGTGATCGTGGGCGGCAGCCCGAAGTCGCGCGGCGTCGTCAGCACCTGTTCCTACGAAGCGCGGCCTTTCGGGGTGCGTTCGGCCATGCCCGCGGCCCAGGCCTACCGCCTGTGCCCTCAGGCGATTTTCCTTCCGCCCCGCTTCGAAGTCTACCGCGAAGCCTCGCGGCAGGTCATGGCCATCCTGAGGCAGCACACGGAAAGGGTCGAGAGCGTTTCCCTCGACGAGGCGTACCTGGACGTTACCGAGCACCGGTTTAAGCTGGAAGACCCTTGCATGATCGCCACGCTCATCAAACAGAACATTCACGCGGCCACGCATCTTACGGCCTCGGCAGGCGTCGCCGTGAACATGTTCCTGGCCAAGATTGCTTCGGATTTCAACAAGCCCGATGGGCTCACCGTGATCGAGCCCGGCACCGAAGCCGCGTTTCTCCGTCCCCTTTCCGTGCGCAAAATTCCGGGGGTCGGGCCGGTGACGGAGCGTCAGCTGGAAAGCCTGGGATTCAAGACCTGCGCGGACCTCGCGGACGCGGATGCGGCGAAGCTGCGGTCGGCGCTCGGGAAATGGGGACCCGACTTGCAGCGGCGGGCGCAGGGGCGGGATGACCGCGAAGTCGAGCCTTACGGGGAACCCAAACAATCGAGCACCGAAGAGACGTTCGACAAAGACACGCGCGACGTGGAAGCGATGAAGGAGCACCTTGCCGTTTATGCGCGCGAGGTGTTCGAGCACCTGAAAGCCAGCGACAGGATGGGGCTCACCGTCGTGCTCAAGGTCAAATACCACGACTTCGAAAGCATCACGCGCTCTTTCACCCTGAAACAGCCGCCTGAAGATTGGCAGGAAATTTTCGAGGTCGCGGCCCGGCTCCTGGAAGGCAAAACCCAGGCGGGAAAAAAGCCCGTGCGCCTTCTGGGGCTCGGCATTTCCGGCCTCAGGCCCGCGGACGAATTCAAAGGCTCTTTTACGCCTGACCTTTTCGGCTGGCGCGGAGGAGCGGCGTGAGAAAATTTTTTATCCTGATCGCGGCCGGCTATGCCTGCGTCGCGCTTTTCATCGGCATCACGATCGTGACTTCCAAGCGCCGGCATCCCGCGAACCCGCAGGAGATCCAGGCGGGCGGGGAAACGGACGCCAAGGGCAGGGAAGACGGCTTCTCGCAGAGCGCTTCGTCCGGCCCCGTGGGAAGCGGCTCGGCAAACCAGCAGGAGCTGAACGCCAAAAACCGTAACCGCACCTTCAAGACTTTTTATAAAACCGGCCGCTTGAGCTCTTCGTGGATTTTCAAAGACGGGCTTTTGACCGGAGCGGCTGAGCTTTACTACGAGGACGGAAATCCGCGGCTCGAAATGAATTTCGTGAAAGGCGCGATGGAGGGGCCGTGGCGCGAGTACGACGAATCGGGCAATCTGACCGAAGAGATGTCTTATTCCCGCGGGATTCCCGCGGGCGTGGCCCGCGAGTATTATCCCGGAAAAAAAACGCGCAGTGAAATCTCCTACGAGGAAGGTGAACCGCAGGACCCTGTTTTTTATTCGGAAAACGGGGAACGCGTTGCCTCGGCCTTGAAGGCCGTCGAAGATGCGGCGCAGACTGAAACGCTTATCGCGTTCTACGCGGATGGGACGCAAAGCGGCGTCTGGCAGGCGAAGGCGGGCATGCTGGAAGGGCCGGGGCGCTGGTTCGACCGCAAGGGCAGGCTGCAGCAGGAAGTCCCGTATAAAGAGGGAGCGGCGCAGGGAACCGCGAAAGCTTACAGCGCGGAGGGCGTGCTGCTCGAAGAAGCCCAGTACGTCAACGGCCTTCGCCAGGGTGTTGCCCGGTATTATTATCCGGACGGAACGCTGTGGCTTGAGATGAGTTACGAGCACGGCATTCTGGCCGGTGTTCCCAAAGGCTATTCGCAGGCCAAGACCGAGCCCGCCAACGCCTGAAATCGTCCAAGACTTCCTTTTACACCGCCCTCAAATTATGGTAAATTTTTCAATTCACGCCCAAATTTTATGAAAAAGCAGAATAAAAACAATCTGGTCTGGCTGGACATGGAGATGACGGGACTCAATCCCGAGAAGGAAGTCATCATTGAGATGGCGACCATCGTCACGGACAGCGACCTCAACATCCTGGCCGAGGGCCCGAGCCTGGTCCTCCATCAGCCCGCCAAATATCTGAAGGCCATGGATGAGTGGAACACGAACCAGCACACCAAGTCCGGGCTCGTGGACCAGGTCAAGAAATCCAAGATCACTCCGGCGGCCGCGGAGAAAAAGACGCTCGCGTTCCTCAAGGACTACTGCGTGCCGGGAAAGTCGCCGCTGTGCGGCAACTCCATCCATCACGACCGGCGCTTCGTCATCAAATACATGCCGCGCCTGAATGCGTACCTGCATTACCGGCACTTGGACGTGAGCACGATCAAGGGGCTGATCGACCGCTGGTATCCGAAGAACAAAGACCTTCCCAAAAAGTCCGATTCGCACCGCGCGCTCGACGACATTCGCGAGTCGATCGAAGAACTGCGGTTTTACCGTAAAACCTATTTTGTAAAACCCTAAAGCTGAGGCATTTTATGTTTGGAAATATGGGAGAGCAGCTCAAGCTGGTGCAGCGGCTCATGAAAGATAAAAAGTTCCAGGCCTTTATCATGAACCCGAAGGTGCAGGCGCTCCTGCAGGATCCGGAGTTTCAGCAGATCGCCCAATCCAAGAACCTCGATAAAATGAAGTCCCATCCCAAATTCGCAGTCATGATGCAGGACCCTGAGTTGATGGAAGTCATCAAGCAGCTTGTCCAGGGCCAGGTGGGAGGCTGACATGGAAGCCAAAGTGAACGAAGAGACCCTCGACATTTCGGAAAAGGGCCTGGCGCCGCAGACCAGCGACCAGCGGCTCTACATGCAGTTTCTTGCTTTCGGCGGCGCGGCGGACACGCAGGCGCTGAGGAAAGCTCTGGAAGCGCGCGGGCTCGAAGCCGTGCTGTACGAAGACCTCAACGATCCGCGCGGCGTGGGCCTGCTGTTCATGAACGAAAATCCGGATTTTTTTATCCGTGAGATCCGGCCGCTCCTCGCGGCCGCGCCGTTCGCTCCGCTCACGCCGAAGCCCGAGCTCACGATGTTCGGGCGCACCTACGCGCTGGGCCGCGAAACCGATTTAAAAGACTGGCTCTTCGAGAAGCCGCGGCGCAACGCGCTCAATCCCGAATGGCCGTGGGCCATCTGGTATCCGCTGCGCCGGCGTTCCGAATTCGAGCTGCTGCCCAGGGAAGAGCAGGGGAAGATCCTCTACGAACACGCCAAAATCGGCATGGCCTACGGAAGGGCGGATTACGCCCACGACATCCGCCTGGCCTGCTACGGCCTGGACCGCGCGGACAATGAATTCGTGATCGGACTCGTCGGCCGCGAACTTTTCCCGCTTTCCAAAATCGTCCAGGACATGCGCAAGACCCAGCAGACCGCCAAATACATCCAGTCCCTCGGGCCTTTTTTCGTCGGCAAGGCCGTCTGGCAAAGTGCGCGGCGGGCATGAGCAGTACGGACTCTGCACAGATGAAACCCCTCACCCTTCCCTCTCCCCGCAAGCGGGGAGAGGGGTAGGGAGAGGGGAATGTCTCCCGCGCTGAAAAAATTCCTCCTGCTGTTTTTCTCGCTGTTATTCGCATTCGGTCTTGCGGAAGCCGGACTCCGGTTTTTCGTCGAGCCTCCGCCGGAACCGGTCGCGCTCAACCTGGTGGAAGCGGACCAGCCCTATGCGTACCGCTTGAATCCCGCGCATCCGGAGATCAGCCCGCAGGGCCTGCGTGACCGCGTTTTCGAAATTCCAAAACCCGCGGGCACTTTCCGCATCCTCGCGCTGGGAGATTCGGTGACCTACGGGCTTTTCGTTCCCGCCGAAAAATCTTTCCCCAAGCAGCTCGAACGGGTCCTGAAAGAAAATCATCCGCGGCTGGAAGTCATGAATGCGGGCGTCAACGGGTACAGCACCTACAACGAAGCTGGATTTTATCAGGCCCTCGGCGCTTCATTCGCGCCGGATCTCGTGCTGCTGGGATTTTGCCCGAACGACATTACCGATCCCACGCTTCACTGGCATGACCGGGAAGGCTATTTCCGGAATCTTCCTCAGGAAGCTTTTCCGGATCCCGAGCGGCACCGGCTCGAAGTAGCTCCGCGGTTTTACGGCCGCGGCGGGCTGCCGCGATTTTTGGAGCATGCCGCGCTTTACCGTTTCTGGGAAACGCGCAAAACCGTGGCCCTTGCCCGGGATAAACGCTTTGAGCCCGCGGCCGGAAAGAACTGGCCCGTGTACGTGGCCGACGACGACACGGACGCGACGCTCCTTTCGCTCACGCGCCCGGATTCCAAAGAATGGCAATGGCTGGGCGGCCAGCTGATCCGGCTGGACAAAGCCGTGAAGGAAAAAGGCGGACGGCTCGTCGTGCTGGTCCTGCCCCTCTCCTACCAGACCGAACCGGGCTATCCCTTTCATCCGGAAACTGTTTTTCTCGAATTCTGCCGTCAAAACCAGATTGCGTGCTGGGACCCGCTTCCCGCGCTAAGGGAAAAGGGCGGCCCGTCGCTTTACATGGGACGGCACCGGTATCACCCGCATGATGTCTGGCATTTTTCCGAAAAAGGAAATGCCGTCGTGGCCGGAGCGCTCGCGGATTTTCTCGAAGCGGAAAATCTTGTTCCCCGGGAGTGGGGATCGTCCTAAATGTCGCTTGAAACCGCCCATATCGGCGTGCTTTACGTCGAAATTTTTATCCCGCTTTCAGGTTCCCTGAAGTCCAAGCGGAGCGTCTTGAAAAGCATCAAAGACAGGCTGCGCTCCCAATTCAACGTCTCCGTCGCCGAGATCGGGGAAAGGGACAAATGGCAGCGCTCGGTCCTCGCGGCCTGCGTGGTCGGCGCGGATAAAACATATCTTGACCAATGCCTTCAAAGTATTTTATCCTTCTTCAACAACGTGCATGACATCCAACTGATCCAGCACCAAATCGAATTTCTCTGATGAGAAGCTATGAACATCAGTTTTAGCGCAAAAACCTGGTGTTTGTCAGCCCTCCTTGTCCTTGCCCTCGTCCCCGTTTGCCGTGCCGATTCCGCCCAGTGGTCGCAGCTTGAGGATCAGGTGATCCGCCTCTACCAGAACGGCGCCTACCCGGAGGCCGCGCAGGCCGCGACGCAGGCGCTTGCCGCCGCGGAAGAAGCCTTCGGCGAAAACGACCCGAAAGTCGCGGAGACGCTCAATCAGCTTGCCATGATCCATTACGCGCAGGGCGATTACGCGGGCGCGGAGCCGCTCAACAAGCGCGCGCTGAAAATCCGTCAGGACGTGCTCGGCCCCGAGCATCCGGACGTGGCGCAGTCGCTGAACAACCTCGCGCTGCTGTATCACTCGGTCGGTAAATATAAGGAAGCCGAGGATTATTATAAAAAGGCCATGGCTATCGAAGAAAAAATCCGCGGCCCGAACCATCCGAACCTCGCGACGTCGATGAACAACCTTGCGCACCTTTACAGCATCCAGGGAAAATACGAAGAGGCGGAGCCGCTGTACGAGCATGCGCTCCTGATCGATTCCCATGCGCTCGGCGAAAACCACCCGAACGTGGCGACCGACATGGACAATCTCGCCAAGCTGTACGTGGCCAAGGCCCGCTATGGCGAAGCTGAATCGCTGGCCGAAAAGGCCATTGCCGTGCGCAAGAAAATCTACGGTGACGATCACCCCGACGTCGCGTCTTCGCTCAACACGCTCGCGGACATTTACCGGGTGCAGGGCCGCTACGCCCAGGCTAAAGAGCTGCTCGTGAAAGCGCATGCCATCGACATCAAGACGTTTGGGGAAAGCCATCCCGACCTTGCGCGGGATTACAACAATCTCGGGCTCGTCGAGGACGCGATGGGGAATTACCAGGACGCGCTTGCGTATCACGAGAAGGCGCTCGAGATCCGCGTGAAGACTTTGGGTGAAAGGCATCCTGCCGTGGCGCAGTCGCTGAATAACATCGGGGCGATTTATGAAGCCCTGGAAGATTATGAGGCCGCGCGGAAAAACTACACGCAGGCGCTGGAAATCCGGGAGGCCGTGTTCGGCAAAGAACACCCGCAGGTGGCGCAGTCGCTGGTGAACCTCGCAAGCGTCGAAGACCTGCTTGGCAATGCCGAACAGGCGCGGGGCTATTACGAATCCGCGCTCGAGATTTCAAAAACCATTTACGGGGAGGAGCATCCGGAAGTGGCGCTGCTCCTGATCAATCTCGGCAGCTTTTACGAGCATGAAGGCGATTACATGAAAGCGGAAAGCCTTTACAAACAGGCGATGAAAATCGACCAGACGGTTTTCGGGGCCAATCATCCGTCCGTCGCATCGGCGCTCATCCATCTTGCCGAAATCGATACGCTCCAGGGCAATTTTACCGACGCCGAACCGTTGATCGCGAGGGCGCTCCAGATTTACACGAAGGTTTACGACAAAGGCAATCCGGAAAGGGTCCGCGTTCTCAACGAGCTGGCGGAAAATCTGCGCCAGCGGCAGGAATATCAGGAGGCCGAGGTCCTGTACCTGGAAGCGCTCACCAGCCTCGAAGAGGCGGGGCGGAAAAATCCTTATCTGGAAGCGGTCGTCTCGCACAACCTGGCGCTGCTTTATCACAACTGGCAGAAAAACGAGCAGGCAAGGCCGTATTTCCAAAAGACCATCGCCCTTTTGGAGGCGCAGGGGCCCGCGGCCTCCGGCGCTTTGAAAACCGCCCTCGAAAACTATGCCGCCAGCCTCAATGAAATGGGCAAGCAAAGCGAAGCCAAAAAGATCCAGAAAAAAGCCGGAAAACTCCCTTCTTAAGCCTCTTCCCGCCGCTGCTTCACCCCTCTTTTTCAAAATTCGATAATTATTATAACCCTTTGCAAATGAAAGGGTAGCAGTGTCCCACAGCGGCCTTTTAGGAACCTCCGTACGCACCCTGTTAGTTATGTTAGGTCTGTTGTTAATTGTTAGTTTGCGTGCTAGCTTTTAGTTGGACGGAGGGTGTGTATGAGGGCAAGACAGCGCGGATTCACATTCCTGGAATTGGTCGTCAGCATGGCCATCCTTTCTCTGGTGGTGCTGACTTCGTTTCGCGTGCTGACCGAGGCCCATTTCATGGCCATGGAAGCCCGCAACCGGCTGCTTGCGGCGAACACCGCGCGCGCGACTTTGGAAGCCATCAAAAATACGCCCCTTGCGAACGTCCCTGCCCTTAATGGAAATACCTATTTGTCTCCGGATTTGCCGGCGGGTAACGTCCAGATTCTAACCAATCCCGCGAACGTGGCTGCGGCCAATATCGCGACCGTCACGGTGCGGGTCACCTGGAGGAATCCCAAGAATCTGCCGGCCGTTTTTACGATCTCGACGATGCGGTGGAGGTTATGATGGAAACCGTGAACGGGCGCCGTGACAAACGGAGAAATAAAGACGAGCGGGGATTCACTCTGCTCGAGCTCATGATGGTTACCGCGTTCATGGTGATTGTTTTCGCTTCGGTGGCCTCCGTCATCGTGATGAGCCAGCGCATCTTTTACAACACCAGCGCTTACGCCCTGCTGACACAAAGCTCGATGCAGACCCTGCGTTACATCAGCCGTGAAATCAGCCAGACCAGCCCGAACCTCACTCCCAGCCATCTGAACATTGCCGCCGGGGCGGGCGGCAACAGCACGGTCTGCTTCCAAATTCCCGTGGATTTCGATAACGACGGCGATGCCGTCAACGGCAGCATGAACCCGCAGGTGGAGTGGGGTGCCTACTCACAGGCGGGCCAGACGACCAACGGCCTGCTGAACGACTGGGTTTGCTATTCGGTCAACAACACCAACCAGTTGATACGCCAGGTGTCGGACGCCGCTTTCGCGCCCGCGGCCGGGCAGACCCCGCAAGTTGTCGCCAACAACGTCCAGACTTTCCAGGCGGTGAAGAACAGCAATGAGACGCTGACCATGACGGTCACGCTCCGCGCCACGAACAACATGGGGCAAAGCGGCGCCGGACGGACTTTCAACGAGACCTTTACGAGCACGACACTGCTGAGAAACGCAGTGAATTAAAATTCTTTTTTTCAGGAGGATCCCATGATCCTTTCAACTTTGAGAAACCAAAAAGGCATCGCGCTCATCACGGTGTATGCGACCAGCGCCTTCATCACCATTCTTTCGGCGGCCGCGGTCGGACGCGCTTTCTGGGAAAGACGGCACGTGGACAATGAGATTTCGCGCCTGCAAAGCCTGGCCGCCGCGGAAGCCGGACTGCAGCGGGCCATGTTCCAGGTTTCTCAAAACGCCTACACGGGATTCATCAACACCGCTGCGATCAATTGGCCGTCCTTCCAGGACGTCAGCGGGGTTACGGTGGGGAGTTTTACGGCGAACATTCAGTACCCGAACCAGGCCGATTGGGTCATTGTTCAGGCGACAGGCACGGTCAACGGCTTTACGCGGAATCTCGAAGGCCGCATCTTCCTCGATTCCAATCTTTCGAAATATCTGGTCTACGCGAACGCCACGACATTTGCCTCGGGAGACAATGCGCAATATGGCAGCTCCAACGGCGTCGATCCCCAGGGAGTTTCGGGCAATCCGGACGACAGGACCATGATGTATTTCACGGGCAATTGGGACGCGAACGGCACCAACGTGGACCTGTACGGCGACGTGCTCGCCGAAGGCGGCATTGCCGGCAACGCCTCTTCCCAGGTCCACGGCGACACCTACGGCCAGAATTTCGCCCAAAACGGCGCGGGCCAGGTGACCAACAGCGGCGTGACCGGCGGCATGGTGGTGGGCGACGGCTTCGCGGACGATACGGATCGCAACGGCGACGGCGTCATCAACAATAATGATTATGGGGACTATCACGATCTGACCGACAGCGGAGGCAACGATGCGAAGGCCAAGGATACTCTGACGGCCATGAATCTTGCTTTTTACCAGAGCCACAACAACGTCGGCGCCTTTTCGACCGCGGGAAACCGGTATCTCGAATTCCAGCCCGTTTCCGGACAGAGCTATTCCCGCGTCGTGGAATACACCAGCAGCACCTACGGTACGGTCAAGGCAACCTACAACCTGCCGGACTCGGCCATCGTCTACGTGAACGGCGATGCCTATGTGCGGGGCGAAATTCAGGGGCGCGTGAGCATCGCGGCTTCGGACGACATCATGATCACCGGCAATTTCCGTTACAAAAGCGGACAGAATTATGCGGACGCGACCCATTCCGCCGCGCTGCTGGCCAAAGACAAGCTGTTCTTTTATCCCAACACCGTTTCCGTCAGCGGCATTCTCTACGGTGAAAACACTTCGAATTCTTCCGTGGCTTTTGACGCGGATTACAACATGACCGGGACTTACGATCCTTCTTCCAAAGTCCAGCTGAGGCTTTACGGTAACCGCATCATCAACGGTTCCACGAATCTTTCTTCTTACGATGACCGCGTGTATGCGTATGATCAAAATCTGAAATATTACCGTCCTCCCGGCATCCCGGTCGTCCCGGATCTCAGGACGGTTCGTGAAACGTGAGGATCGGCATGGCGCGTTCTTCTGTCTTTGTGTTTATGGTTCTTTTGACGGCGCTTTTGTTGCCAGGGTGCTCCAAGAAAGCGCCGCCCTCTCCTCCGGCCGTTCCGCAACAACAGTCGGAGGAGCTCCCTGTTCTCGAACAAAACCTGCCCCCGGCGGTTCCGGATTGGCAATCGCAGCCGCAAATTTCTTTTCAGGAATCGCCGGACGAAATCAAGCAGCTCAGTAAAGACGAACGTGAATTGATGACCCCGGCAACCGACTGAGAAGGGCCGGGCCAACAACCAGGAATCCAGGATGCTCCAAAAACTCGCAGGCAAAAAAGCGCGGATAGGAGGAGGAACCCTCCTTTTCTTTTTGTTTTTGCACGCGGGTCCGGCCCCGGCAGCGCCCGTGCCCATGCGGGAAATGACCGTCGGCGTGGCCGTCACTCCCTCTTTCAAAGCGACTCCGGACTGGAAGGGGACTTTCAAAAAGCGCCTCAAATATGCGTCCTCGATTTTCGAGAGGGAATTCCGCATCAAATTAAAAGAGGCGGTCTTTTTCGACTGGGATCCGCCGGCGGAAGCGGCCGACATGTCGCTGCTACTCGACGACCTCATGGCCCGCTACACGCTCGGCTCGAAAAAAACCGACATGATGATCGGGCTCACGCGCCTCGACGACATCTCCGGTTCGATGAACCTCAAGGACCTGCACGTCCTCGGGAAAACGCGCCCCTTTTCCGGCTTCATGGTCCTGCGCTATCCCAACCATCCTCTTTTCCGCGTGCAGGAAGAGACGATTCTGGTCCATGAGATGGGGCATTTGTTCGGCGCGGTCCACACCAGCCGCGAGGACACGATCATGTGCTCGTACGTGGACCGCCAGATCCCGACCACGTTCGACAAGAAAAATCACGACATTGTCTCCGCGATCCGAAACATGAATTTCCAGCGCGGCATGGAGAGCCTGGACCCCGGTATCATCCAGCAGCTGCTGGACACGTACATGGACATGAACAGCGGCGCGCAAAGCACGGATTTCTATTACGCGCTGGCTAATTTCTACCTGCAGCTCGGGCAGTACGCGGAAGCCGCGAATGCGCTGGAAAGGCTGGTCAAGATGGAGCCCGACAACGGACGCGCTTTTTACAATCTCGGCGTGCTTTACCTCAACATGGGAAAGTCTGACGCCGCGGAGAAAAATCTGACGGCCGCGATTGCCCGGCTCGGCAGCGCGGGCCAGCAGGTCCCTAAAGCCAAGGCCTACGACGCGCTCGCGAAGATTTATTTCCGCCAGGGCAACATGGAAGGGGCGGGCTACGCCTGGACGAAAGCGCTCGCGCTCGACCCGGACAATCTCGACATCAAGGTGGGGCTTGCGATCGTCCAGTTGAAGAGCGGGCAAGTCGCGGCCGCGGAAAACGCGCTGCAAAAAGCCCTGAAGGAGTCGCCCAACAACGCGCAAATCCTCACGCATCTCGGGACCGCGTCGTACATGAAAGGCGACTCGGCGGGCTCGCTTCAATATTATCAGAAGGCGCTGAAGATCATCCAGGACCGCAAGGCCGGGGGCAAAAAAGATCTCGAAGACGACACGCTTCTTGTCGACATCTACGGCGGCATGGGCATGGGCCTGTGGGCCGCGGGCAACCGCGAGGAGGCGACGAAATATTTTTCCGCGGCCTGCGCCATGAATCCTTCCCTGGTCTGCCATCAGAAGATGGGCCAGATCTTTTTCGAAATCGGCGAGTGGGACGCGGCCATTTCGGAATTCGTGCAGGTCCTGCAGCAGGATAAGGAAGACGCGGAAACCTACGGCATCCTGGGGATGGCGCTCGTTAAGAAAAACGAGCTGGAAAAGGCCGTTTCAGTCTTCCAGGAGGGGCTGCGCTACGTCAAAGACAGCAAGAAAAGTTCGCGCCTGCACAGCAACAGCGGGCATCTGTACCTTCAGCTCCAGCGCGCGGACCTTGCCGTAACCGAATTCATGAGCGCCATTTCCGAGGACTGGAGCAACAAGGACGCCCACATGGGCATTGCCCTGGCCTACATTTCCAAGGGGGAGCCGGTCAGCGCCCGGCAGGCCCTCCAGAACCTTTTGGGCATGGACCCCCAGAACGGCAAGGCCAAGGAGCTGCTCGTCCAGGTCGATAAAATGATCCAGGAATTGCAAAACCAGCAGGTATCCGTTAGCTTTTCAGAAGGCGGCTAAAACCCCAGGGGAAGTCATGCCCGAGCAGGAACAGACATCACGGAAGAAACATTCCTCGGTTTCCGAGATCATGATCTCGAAGGTCATGAGCCTCAAAGAAGACGAGCCTTTCAGCAAAGTCGAAGAACTTTTCCGCATGCATTCCATCCGCCACATCCCGATCGTCGACAGCGCGGGCAAACTCGTCGGCATGGTTTCGCAGCGCGACTTTCTGCGCGTGGCCAAACCGCGCAAGACCCCGCAAGGGGACGTCTACGACAAGGCCGAGCTCGACAGCTTCGTTCTGAAACAGATCATGGTGCCGAACCCGATCGCGCTCACCAAAGAAAACAGTATCGCGAACGCGGTCGAGATCATGGCCGCCCGCAAATTCGGCGCGCTGCCCGTCATCGACGGAGACCGCCGGCTCATCGGCATCGTGTCGCAGATCGACATCTTGAAATTCACGCACGCCCTCCTGGCTTCCGAAGACCAGAAATCCTATGTCGACATCATGTACGCGAGGATCCGCGAAATCGATTCCATTTTCCGCGTGGCCTGCTTCAACCTGGAAAACAAGCAGTCCGAGCTTTTCTCGGTGCTGTTCCTGTCACGCGCGCACGCCTCGTACCTTCACGCGAGCCGGCTGGCCATGACCGCGATGATCACCGACGCCTACAAGGTCATGAGGACCTGCATCGAGGACGCGCTCCAGGGATATTACTTTTCCAAGAACCCGCGCAGCGCGCTGGCCTGGCTGCAAACGCGCGACCGAAAGGAGCTGGTCGAGCGCCGCACCGACGAATTCGAGGTGCGCAACATGCTCGAGGTCCTCCATACCCATGACGCGCAGATCGGGCGCAGCGCGCGCGAATTGTACACGCGCACGACCGATTACATCGAGCATCCCTCGGACCAGAATGCCCTGAGCTCGATCAACAGCGACACCAGCGACAAATTTGAATTCAACGTCGACTACCTCATGGGCGACACGCCCAAAGTCCGGAACTGCCTGAAGACCGACGCGGAAACCGGCATCTGCGCGCTGCTCATCTTCAAATCGATTTTCGCCCAGAACTTCGAGCAGCTCGGCCTCACCAACCGCATCGGCGTCACGCTCGCCAAGCTCTTCTCGGGTTAAGTCCCCCGGAAGATGAAGATTTACACTCCGAGGCCGATAATTTCCAGGTGATGACACCGTCTTCTCTGAAAAAAGCCGCCTTTCTTGTCCTGATGGCCGTCCTTCTCTCGGCCGCAAGCCCTCCCGTCAGCCGGGAAGATTTCAAGACGCCCTGGCTCGACCACCCCCAGGCCGATTACACCAAATGGCGCAAGCTCGGACGCGGGGCCAACAACATCCTGCTCGGATGGGCGGAAGTCGTGTACCAGCCCGCCCGCATGATTCACGAAGGGAATTCCTGGCCTGTCGCCATCTTCGGCGGCAGCCTGCGGGGCGTTTTTTATTTCGCGGCGCGCCTTCTTGCCGGGGCCTACGAAGTTGTGACCTTTCCCTTTGAAAATCCGGGAGGCGGCTACTGGCCCATTATCGAGCCGGAAAGCATCATTCCTCGGGAACGCCTCAACGAATACCAGGTCGATTGACCTTTGTGTCATCCTGAGCAAAGCGAAGGATCTGTTCTTTAGAGATTCTTCGGCCTGCAGCCTCAGAATGACAAAAGAAGCAAATTGCCCCATTCCTTCCCAATTCGTCCTTGTTTCTTTTCCTTCTTCCATTAGAATAAATCCCGCCTTAGGAACGTCAAAAAGCGAGCTATCTTCATGGATGATCCGGATTTCGAGCTTGTCAGCAAGTCGCGCCAGGGAGACAGGGGCGCTTTCGGCAAGCTGGTAAGCAAATATTACGAAATGATTTATGCCGTTTCGTACGGCGTCTTACACAACCGGGAAGCGGCCCGCGATTCGGCCCAGGATGTTTTCCTGAAGGCCTACCGCGACCTGGCGGGCTTCAAGGGCGACTCCAAGTTCAAGACCTGGCTTTACCGGGTGGCCATGAACGCGGCCATCGACCAGGCCCGGCGCCTGAAGCCGCAGATCTCGCTGGACGCGACCGACGTGTCCGACGAAGAGGGCGAGGCCCCGGTCATTATTCCCGATGCGTCGGCGGGCCCGCGCGAAGAAGTTTCCAAGGGCGAGCTGCGGGACCTGGTGAGGAAGGCCGTGCAGCTGCTTTCTCCCGACCATCGCGCCATCCTGGTCCTCCGCGAATGGCAGGGCCTGAGCTATGATGAAATCGCCGAGACGTTGAATATCGAACTGGGAACCGTGATGTCCCGGATCCATTACGCCCGCAAAAAACTGGGCGAAGTTTTGCAGAAGATGGGCGTCAATCCCAGAGAAGTGATGCACTGATATGGAAAACGAAAACCAGCCGGTCAGCAAACTCTATAAGGAAATGATGACCCGTGACCTGCGCGAAGTGGACCTCGCGGAGGAAAAGCGGCTTTTCATCGCGCGTCATTTCGAGGAAGCTCCGGCCTTTGTGTTCCGTCCCGAGCTCTTAGTCCCGGCCGGCGCCTTTGCTTTTTGCGCGCTGCTCCTCATGCGCGTATGGCCCTTGAGCGCGCCCCTGCCCGCGGCTCCCGAACAAACCGCCAGGGTCGCGGCGGAACAAGCGTCCGCGGCCGCTCCCGCGGCGGAGGCCGTCCCGGCGGAAGACCCGATGGCGCACCGCGTCTCGGTCGAGCGCGTTTCCAGCGATACGGGCATACCCGTTGTTTTTCAGAAGACGATCGACAATTCACCGGTCACCATCATCTGGGTGATTCCCCGCACGGACATTGTTCAGGGCGGGTGATAGTTCCAGTTGGATAAGGAAAGGGAGAAGATTATGAGAGGGATCCGACCTGAAACCGTTTGGGGCACTTTGTTTTTCATGGCCGTGCTGACGGCGCATCCCGGCATCTCTCCGGCCCAGAACGTCGAGAACGTGGACCTCACGTTCATCGTCGCGTCCAACGAAGGCACGGCCAATACCGTTGCCAATCCCAAGTACAACGAGCAGCTGAAAAAGATGTTTTCGTACAGCTCCTACGTCCAGTCGGGCGAGGTCAAGGATACGGTCGAGTTCAATAAACCCAAAACCGTGGCCGTCCCGGGGGACTATGAGCTGGAGCTGACCCTCAAAAACTGCGAGGAAGGCCGCTGCATCATGAGGGCGGTTATAAGGAAAGGCGGCAAAGACTACGTCGATACCATCATTTCCCTTATGAAACCCGGTGTTTTCCTCCTCGGGGGGCCTCGGGCGGACATGCGTGACCTAATAATTGTTATAGAAATGGGCTTTTAAAATGAATAGAATAAACCCCGGTTTCGTCCGTAACTTTGGCCTTATTTGTCGCAAGGGAGAGAGAAACGGCAAACAGCCGTTTCTCTTTTTTTCTGATATTTAAGGATATGATTTAAAAAGGTGTTAACGAAAGGAGTACTTTCCAATGAAGACGAAGTTTTCACTTTCGATCATGGCAATCCTGGCGATTGCGCTCCTAATCCCGGCCTCTCCTGTGCGGGCTGAGGACGCAAAAGCGCCTGCCCCCGCTCCCGCTGCCGGCGGCGCCTCGGGCGGCAAAGAGATCGTCATCGCAGATTTCGATACCGGCGACAAGCCCAACAATCTCGGCGGCGATTTCGGCGCTTGGGACAAAGACCCCAACGACGAAACGCAGGGCACGCAGATGTCCTTCGAACCGGATGACGCCCTCGGCGATCCTTCCGGTTACGCGATCCGCCTGGATTACGACGTTGATTCCCCGAATCCGGCTTATAACGGTTTCTGGATGAAACTCAACGGTGAAGACGCCACTGCCTACAACACCCTTAACTTCTACATCAAGGGCAGCGGCAATTTCTCCAAGCGCGTGAAGCTGGAACTCAAAGACATGACCAACAAGCCCTCTCCGTATGTCGTCAGCGGCATCACGGATCAGTGGCAGAAGATTTCGGTCCCGTTTGAAAAGTTCCGCCGCATCACCGACTGGGCCTCCATGAATGAATTCGTGGTGGTCTTCGACGACATCAACTCCAATCCCAAGAGCGGCACCATTCTGATCGACCAGGTGACGATGTCGAAGGAATAAGGAGTTTCGCAATTCGAAACGCGGAAGCGGCGGGTCCTCCAGGATCCGCCGCTTTTTTTTGCCTCATCCCCTCGCCCCCTTGAAGGGGGAGAGGGTAAGGGAGAGGAGGTGTCCTTATGAAACCACCTCTAGACATTTACCCTTTTTGGATTTAGCATTCACTGCATGAAACGGACTCTTCTTCTCGTTTTTGTCTTAGCGTTCCAGGGCTGCGCCACGATCTCGGGCAAGCTCGACGTCCCTCCGGAATTCAAACAGAAAGTCATCCTCTCGGTCGACGACAGTTACAACATGTACCAGGCTCCGCGCTCGGGTTATGACGTCGGCGACCTGCAGAATTTCCACAGCCAGCACGTCTTTCCGATGCTTGTCGAAGGCACCTTCAAGGAACTCTTCGCGGACGTGCAGACGCAGAAGAACGAAGCCGGCATCGAAATGTCCGAACCCGACGTCCCGGCCGTCTTCGAAGTGAAAATGCTGGATCTCGCCAACGACATTTATAATGAAGCCGACAGCTACCGCTCGGAAACCACGATCGCGGTGGCCATGAAAAGCCCCGGCGGCAAAGTTCTCTGGCAGGAATCCTTCCGCGGCGAAGGCTACGTGAACGTGGACCCGCAGTTTTCCAACAACCTGGGTCCCCAGGACGCCGTGGTCAGCGCCGTGAACGACGCGCTCGATCAAATGCAGAAAGCCATGATCAATTCGCCGGCGGTGCGCGGCCAGCTCAAATATTACGCGCAGTCCAAGCAGGCCAAACAGGGGACGGAGCAGAACCTTTAAAATGAAACCGATGAAAAATTTCTTTCTTATGCTCCTCGCCCTTGGCCTCGCGCTTCCTTCCGCCGGCCGCGCGTCCATGAAAGCGCCGGATTTTTCCGGCACCGACATCCAGGGCGCGCCCCAGTCGCTCGCCCAATACCAGGGCAAGCCGCTCGTCCTTTATTTCTGGGCCACGTGGTGCCCGGCCTGCCGCAGGGACGTCAAAGAGGTCAGCAAGGTCTACACGGATTACAAAGACAAAATCGGTTTCGTGAGCGTGAGCCTCGACGAAGATCTGAACAAACTCAAAGAGTACGTGGCCAGCGAAGGTCTTGCGTTTCCCGTCCTGTTCGACGGCAAGGGATGGAAGAACGACATCGTGCACGCGTACGAAGTCAATGCCACGCCGACCTACGCGCTCATTTCGCCGGACGGAAACCTCATGGGCAAGGGAAGCTGGAGCAAGGACCTTCGCCAGACGCTGGACCGCATTTCCGGCAAGCCCGCCGCCGAAATCAAAGTTCCGGAATTCAGCGGCACGGACCTGAACGGCGTCGCGCATGATCTTTCCAAATACGAAGGCAGGCCGCTCGTCCTTTATTTCTGGGCCACGTGGTGCCCGGCCTGCCGCAAGGACATCGGCGACATCAACAAGCTCTTCAAAAAATTCCAGCCCAAAGGCATCGAGTTCCTTTCGGTGAGCCTCGATACGGAAAAAGAAAAAGTGCAGGAATACGTTGCCGAGCACAAACTCGGATTCCCGGTGCTCTTCGAAGGCAAAGCCTGGGACAACGAAAACGCCCGCCGCTACGGCGTCAATGCCACCCCCTCTTTTTTTCTCATCTCCGCGGACCAGCGCGCCATGACCACCGGCAGCTGGCATGACGAGCTCGAAAAAGCCATCAAGAGTCTCTAAGTTTTTTTTCTCACTCCACCGCCCCAGGTTTTTCCTCAGGGGGAATGCTATAAATTGATCGAGCCGTCAGGGAATCCCTGAAAGTAAAATCCCGCCCCAAGATGCCTTGGTAATACCCCCCCCTTCGCTTAATATGTAAAAGTTAACGATATCCATAATTCTTTATTAAATCCAGGGGCCGCATGGCATTGAAAATCAAAAAACTCGACAGAGGCGCGGACGCGCAAAAATATTGGGTGGAAGGGGAAGTCTCGCAGGCCATGATCTTCGGTTTTTCCGACACGCTGCTCAGCCTTTGGGGACGGCCCGGCGAGGACCAGCTCCTGCAAGTCATCGAGGCCTACGTCGATAAGCACGGATTCAGCCCAGCGGAACACATCCTCCGCTCTTACAACGTTTCCGGCGGCCTTCATTCCTACCTGATGTTCCTGAAATCCTGATTTTTCCGGATTCGTTTTCCGGCGTATAATGTTCTTCATGCCGATGGATAAAAACGCTGTTATTGACATGCTGGAGCGGATCGCGGTCCTGCTCGAGCTCCGCAATGAAAACGTCTTCAAGACCCGGGCCTTCCAGAATGCCGCGCGCGTGCTCGAAGGCTGTCCCAGCGATCTCGCCGCGCTCTGCGCGGAAAAAGAGCTCGAATCCCTGAAAGGCATCGGCAAAGGCCACATCGCGCGGATTGTGCGCGAATGCCACACGACCGGCAAATGCTCGGACTACGAAGAGCTTCGCAAAGGCTTCCCGGACGGCATCTTCGAAATGCTCCGCATCCCGGGCCTCGGAGCCAAGCGCGCTAAAATCCTCTACGACAAGCTCGGCATTGATTCCGTGAAGAAGCTGACCGAGGCCTGCAAAAAGGGAAAGCTGAAAGACCTGGACGGTTTCGGCGAAAAAACACAGACGAAGCTCCTGCAGGGCATCGAACGCCTCCGGCAAACCACCGGCCTTTTCCTCCACATCGATGCCGAAGAAGCCGCGGAAAATTTCGTGTCGTATCTGAAGAAAACTCCCGGCATCCGCAGGATCCAGGTCGCCGGCAGCCTGCGCCGCCGCAAAGAAATCGTGCGCGACATCGACATCCTCGTCGCCGCGGACAAGCCCGAGGCCGTGCACGCCGCCTTCGTCAAATACCCGGGCGTCCGGACTGTCGTCGCGCAGGGCACGACCAAAACCACGGTGACGCTGCGCATGGGCATCAACTGCGATCTGCGTACCGTCACCGAAAGCCAGTTCGCGGCCGCGCTTTATTATTTCACCGGCTCCAAAGAGCACAACGTGGCTGTGCGCACGCTGGCCAAGAAAAAGAAAATCAAGATCAACGAGTACGGCCTTTTCCGCGGTGAGAAACTGATCCCGTGCAAAGACGAAAGCGACATCTTCAAGGCCGTGGGCCTTTCGTACATTCCGCCGGAAGCGCGCGAAAACATGGGAGAAATCGAGCTCGCGGCCAAAGGAAAATTTCCCGGGCTCGTGGAAGAAAAAGACCTGCGCGGCGTTTTTCACGTGCATTCGGATTACAGCGACGGCGCCGCGCCGCTGCGCAAAATGATCGAAGCCGCCGAGCGCATGGGCCTGGAATACGTGGGCATCTCGGACCACAGCCGCTCGGCCGCCTATGCGGGCGGCCTGGAAGTCGAGCGCGTGTACAAGCAGTGGAAAGAAATCGACAAGCTGCAAAAAGATTTCAAGATCCGTATCTTCAAAGGCATCGAGTCGGACATCCTGCAGGACGGCAGCCTGGATTATCCGGAGGACGTGCTGAAGGGTTTCGATTTCGTGATCGGCTCCGTGCACAGCCGCTTCACCATGCCGGAAAAAGAAATGACCAACCGCATCGTCCGCGCCATGGAAAATAAATACCTCACCTGGGTCGGCCACATCACGGGGCGTCTCCTGCTGAAAAGGGTAGGCTACACCGTGGACATGGGCCGCATCTTCGAAGCCAGCCAAAAAACCGGCGCGTCCATCGAGTTAAACGCCGACCCCAACCGCCTCGATCTTGACTGGCGCCTGTGTTATCACGCCCGCGAAAAAGGATTGCGCCTTGGCATTCATCCGGACGCGCATTCGGTCGAAGGCCTAAAGTCCATTCGCTACGGCGTCGCCATGGCGCGCAAGGCCTGGCTCCAGAAAAAAGACGTCCTCAACACCCTGCCGCTCGCGCAAATGGAAAAATACCTCAAAGTCCGGAAATAGTTTTAAAAAGAGCTTTTACCGAAACAGCCTTCCCGTTATTGTTCCTCTCTTCGTCTGCGTTTATAATGCGCCAATGGAAACTTCTGATAAAAATAATTTTCTTCCCATTCCTCTAGAAGGTTTTTTGTCCAC